>NZ_JBEXMT010000010.1:0-252688 GCF_040610675.1 Nonomuraea sp. NPDC003804 | reverse complement strand
TCGGCCGCCATCTTCACCAGCTCCGGATAGATCTGGCTGTGGCTGGCCTGCCAGACGTAGTTGAGCGAGGCCTCGAACGATTTGGCCAGGTCGTAGCCGCTGGACGGGCCCGATGCCGTCAGCAGGCCGAGCAGCGCGATCCGTAGGGACATGACCACGATAATACCTCAGCTTTGACATGTAAGAACTTACATGTCAATCTCGACGCATGTTGCTGATCCTGGCCGTCCTTGGCGGCATGTTCCTGGCGATGCTCGACCAGACGATCGTGGGCACCGCGCTTCCCGAGATCACCGCCGAGCTCGGCGGCACCGACCTCTACACCTGGGTGGTGACCGCCTACCTCCTGACCTCCACCGTGACCGTCCCCCTGTACGGCAGGCTGTCCGACCAGCACGGCCGCAAGCCCCTGCTGCTGATCGGCGTGGTGGTCTTCCTGGCCGGCTCCGCGCTGTGCGGCCTGGCGCAGGACATGCCGCAGCTGATCGCGTTCCGGGCGCTGCAGGGCCTGGGCGCCGGCGCGTTGCTGCCGTTGTCGCTCGCGTTGATCATCGATCTGTTCCCGCCCGAGCGAAGTGCCCGCGTGCAGGGCGCGGTGGGCGGCGTGATGGCGTTGAGCTACCTGGCGGGGCCGTTCCTCGGCGGGTTGTTCACCGACCACGCGAGCTGGCGGTGGGCGTTCTACGTGAACCTGCCGATCGGCGTCGCGCTGGTCGCGATCATCGCGTGGCGCCTGCCGTACCTGAAGGGCACGGGCGGGGGGCGGCCCGACTATCTCGGCATCGCGGTCTTCACCGTCGCGATCAGCGCCCTGCTGGTCGGCCTGACGGAGAAGGGCATCGACGGCAACACCTGGACCGATCCCGCCGTCGCGGGGCCGATCGGCGGCGCGCTGCTGGCGCTGGTGGCGTTCGTGCTGGTGGAGCGGCGGGTCGCGAGTCCGATCATGCCGCTGCACCTGTTCGCCGACCGCACCTACACGCTGGTCATGGTCACGTCGTTCTTCACGGCCTTCTGCATGTACGCGGGCGTGGTCTTCCTGCCGCGCTACTTCCAGCAGGCGCTCGGTGCCAGCGCCACGGACTCGGGCCTGCGGATCTATCCGCTGATGCTCGCGATGGTGGCCGGCAGCGCCGTCATGGGCACACTGATGTCCAGGACCGGCAGGTACAAGCCGTACCTCGTCGCCGCGCCGTTCCTGCTGGTCGCCGGGTCGCTGCTGTGCGTGAACCTCGGTCTGGGGACCTCGAGCCTCGCGCTGGCGGCGTGGATGGTGCTCCTCGGCCTCGGCATGGGCCCGATGCTCTCGGGCCTCACCGTCGCCGTGCAGTCCACGGTGGCGCCCCAGCACATCGGCACGGCCTCGGCCAACCTCTCCTTCTTCCGGCAGATCGGCGGGTCGGTGGCGCTGGCGATCGCGGGCACCGCCTACGGGTCGGTCATCACGTCGGAGGCGCCTCTGCACGGCCTGCGGGCCGCGCACGCCGCGGCGAACGCCACCGTGATCCCGTGGCTGGGCGTGTCGGGCGCGCTCATCGCCCTGGTCGCGCTGCTCGCCCTGCCCAGCCGTGGCATCGTGCGGAGGAACGGCCCGCGCCCCGGCGCCGAGGCGCTGGCCGCCGCCTAGGAGGTCTCGATCGCCTCGAGCGCGGCCGACAGCCGCCGCAGCGCCTGGAGCGCGGCGCTCCAGTCGGCCTCGCCCAGCTCGGCCATCATCCGCTCGGCCAGTTCCTGGTGCCCCGGATCGATCTTCCTGACGGCCGCCAGGCCCTCGGGAGTCGGCCGCAGGAGCTTGGCCCTGCGGTGGGCGGGGTTGGGCAGGTACTCCGCCAGCCCCTTCTCCACCAGCAGGTCGGCGATGCGCTGCACGCCCTGGCGGGTCATCCCCATCACCCTGGCGATGCCCGCCACCGGCAGCGGTTCCTTCAGCACCGCGCCCAGCACCTGCCACCAGGCGGCGGTGAGGCCGGCCGGCCTGGCCAGCCTCTCCGCCACCTCCATGAACTGCCCGTTGAGCCGGAACGCTGTCAGCGCGCTCGCGGACAACAGCGCTCCCGGCTCGCTCATGGCGCCATCAGCACCTCGACCGCCGTCGCGTCGCTGTGCTTGAACAGCCTGAACCACGCGTCGAGCTTCTCCGGCTTGTAGACGTCGAGCGCGGCCAGGACCTCCCTGCCGAAGGCCACCGGCTCGGTCGGCCCCGCCGTGACGAGGCCGCGGTCGGTCACCGCGTCGGCGTCGACGTAGTGCTCGGCGCCGTTGTAGCCGTCGCGCTGCACATAGCCGGGGAACGCGCTGGTGTGGTCGCGGTCGTCGAGCAGCCCCTCCCCGGCCAGGCCGGCGACCGCGCCGCAGATCGCCGCGACGGGCACGCCCGCGTCGAGGAACTCGCGCGCCTTCCGCGCGAACACGACGTTGCCGCCCTCGTCCCAGAGCTCCGCGCCGGGCAGGATCAGCATCGCGCTGTCCGCCGGAGAGAGCTGGTCGATCGTGATGTCGGGCAGGATGCGCGAGCCGCCCATCGTGACGATCGGCTCGGCGCTCTCGGCCACGGTGACGATGTCGTACTGCTCGCCGCGCAGGTGCGCGGTGGCGTATCCGGTCTCCCAGTCGGCGAGGGTGTCGTAAACGGCGAGGTGAACGATGCGCTTCATGACAACATCTTGTCATTACGACAACATATTGTCAATCGAAAATCTGCAAGGATGTGCCCTATGGCAGAGATCGTCGGGGGCGGACGTCCGGTCAACGACGCCGAACGGCGGGTGATCGCCCATCTGCGCGACCACGCGCCCCACGACTGGCTGCTGCTGCACAACGTCGAGATCCCGCGCAGGGGCGACCTGTTCGAAGTCGACCTCATCGTGCTGACCGGCCACTCCCTCGTGGTCATCGACGTCAAGGGCACCAGGGGCCGCATCGAGGTCGCGGGACAGCGCTGGTTCCCGCCCCGCAGGGAGGCGTTCGGCTCGCCCGTGGCCAAGCTGCGCGGCACGGCGAGGGCGCTGAAGGGCCTGCTCGTCGACAAGCACCGCGAGCTCGAACGCGTCTACGTCGACAGCCTGGTCGTGCTCTCCTCACCCGACGCCGAGCTGGTCGACCCCGGAGGGCGCGAGGCCGGCAACGTCACGTCCCTGCCCGACCTCGTCGCCACGCTCGCCGACCCCGGCAGGGTACGGCGCGGCGGCACCCGCGACGCCAAGCCGTACCTGCCGCAGATCCTCGACGCGCTCAACGCCACCGTACGGCGCAGCACCGCCCCGCCCAGGTTCGGCAACTGGGAGGTCGCCGAACGGCTCGGCGGCGACAGCAGGGTGACCGAGTACCGCGCCTTCAACGCCACCGTGCCGGGCAGCGAGACCGTCCTGCTGCGCGTCTACCAGGCCGACCCGCTGGCCGACCAGGAGCAGCGGGCCGCCGAGCGGCAGCGCATCGCCAACGCCTACCAGTCGCTGACGCGGATCCCCGCCCACCCCGCCGTCGTCAGGTCGCGCGACTTCTTCGCCATCGACGACGAGAGCAGGTTCGTGCTCGTCCTGGACGACGTGCACGGCAGAGCGCTCCACCTCCAACTCCAGGAGCGCAGGACCGACCTGGTCAAGGGGGCGCTGCGGGGCATGCTCTCCGGCCTGGCGCACGTGCACGCCCACGGGGTGGTCCACCGGGCGCTGACGCCCGCCTCCGTGCTGGTCACCGAGGATGGCCAGGCGATGCTCACCGGGTTCGACTACGCCAAGGGCGCGCCCAGGGCGTACACCGTGGCCAACGAGCTGAGCAACGTGCTCGACGCCCAGTACGTCGCACCGGAGTGTCACGACCGGCCCGACCTGATGACCCCCGCGTCCGACGTCTACGCGGCCGGCGTGATCGCCCACCAGCTCCTGCCCGACGGCGCCGGTGGACTGGTCCAGGAGATGCTGCACCCCGACGCCGGCAAGCGGCCGAGCGCGGCCGAGGCGCTCGCCGCGCTCGACGGCACGGCCGTCGCGGTCAGGGATGGCCGGATCAGACGGCTTCTGCGGCGAGTGATCCCCTGAGCGCCACGGCCTCGCTCAGGTAGTCGCGGGCCAGCTCGGCCCGGCCGGCCGAGCGGTACAGCTCGCCGAGGAGCTCGGCCGAGGACGCCTGGCCGCTGCGGTCGCCGAGCCGCCGGAAGACCGCCAGCGAGCGTTCGAGCCCCGTCGAGGCGGGGACCAGATCGCCGCGGGCGGCCTGGAGCCCCGCCAGCCGCTGCAGGGCGTAGGCGCCGCAGTGCAGGTCACCGAGGCTTTCGAAGATCTCGAGCGCCCGCTCGACGTGGTGTCCGCCGAGCTGGACCGACACGCAGCCCTCGCGGTGGACGTCCCCGAGCTCCTGGGCCAGGCGCAGCGCCTGCCCCAGCCACTGCTCAGCCTGGGCCGCGTCGCCGGACTTCAGCCAGACCCTGCCGATGGCCTGGCGGGTGTAGGCCTCGCCGTTGAGGTCGCCGATCGCGCCGAACATCGCCAGGGCGCTGCGGAAGTGGGACAGCGCCGTGACGTGCCTGCCGCGGAACTGCGCGACGGCGCCGAGCCCGGAGACGGAGGTGGCCTCCGCCCTGACGTCGCCGAGCTCGCGGAAGATCCGGCGGGCGCGGGCGAACATCTCCTCCGACTCGGCGTAGCGGTCCTGGTAGAGGCAGACCTGGGCGAGGCCGCGGAGCATGGCGGCCTCGCCGTACCTGTCGCCGGCGACGCGGGCGGCGGCCAGCGCGGTGCGGTGGGTGCGCTGCCAGGCGTCGAAGTGGCAGCGCAGGTCGAGGTAGGGGACCAGCGCGGCGGCCAGCCCCCACGCCTGCTCGGCCAGGCCCGCCGCCACGGCCAGGCCCACGGCGTCCTCCAGCGCCCCCTGCTCCAGCTCGAACCAGGCCAGCGGGTCGGCGGTGAGCATGTCGAGGGTGCCTCGCGGCAGCCACCAGCGCGCCGCGGTGGCCGAGCTGAGCGTGAAGACGGTCGTGGGCAGCTTGGCCGTGGCCACCTCGGCGGTCGCGGTCCAGCCCGCCACCACCCTGGCGAGCGCGGCCGGATCGCCCCGCCGCTCCAGCGCGTGGCACCTGACCAGGTCGGGAAGCTGGTAGCGGGGCTGGCCGAGCCGGTCGGTACCGACCAGGGTGAGCAGGTCGGCGTCCACCAGGGCGTCCGTGACGTCGTCCGCGCGGTGCCGGTCGAGCACGGCGTCGACCACCCAGGCGGGGATCGCGGCGCCGCCGAGCCTGCCGAGGGTGTGCAGGGTCCTGGCGGCCTCCCCCGGCAGGCCGCGGTAGCTGTGGTCCAGCCCCGTGCGCACGTCGAGGTCGCCGATGCGCAGCTCTCCTATCCTGCGGTTCTCGTCCATGAGCCGGCTCTGGAACACCGCGAGCGACCAGCCGGGGCGCGCGGCCAGCCGGGCCCCGGCGATCCGTACGGCCAGCGGCACGTACCCGCAGGCCCGCACGATCGCCGTGGCCGCCTCCGGCTCCCGCGCCGTTCTCTCCTCGCCCACGATGCAGCCCAGCAGTTCCTCGGCCTCGGCGCGCGCGAGCGACTCCAGGTGGATCTGGAGCGCCCCCGGCAACGAGGTGAGCTTCGTCCTGGCGGTCACGATCACCGCCGACCCCGGGCCCGGCAGGAGCGGCCGCACCTGCGTGACGTCCGGCGCGTCGTCCAGGACCACGAGCATCGGGCGGTCGGCCAGGATCGTGCGGTAGAGGGCCGAGCGTTCGGCCACCGAGTCGGGGATCGAGGTGGCCCCCATCGCCCTGAGCGCCTGGGCCAGCAGGTCGGCCGGGTCCGCGGCGGCGAGGCTGAGGAACAGCTGCCCGGCGGGGAACCTCTCGGCGAGCGCGTGCGCGGCGCGGACGGCCAGCGCGCTCTTGCCCGCCCCTGGAGGCCCCGAGATCACCGCGAGGGAGAAGGCGCCGGCGAGGGCCGCCGACTCGCGCGCCCGGCCCACGAAGTCGGGCACGTCCGGTGGGAGCTGGCGCGGCACGGAGACCGAGGAGCCTCTCGGCAGTTCCCCCGCCAGCACCCTGGCCTGCACCTCGCGCAGCCCCGGTCCCGGCTCCACGCCGAGTTCGGCGACCAGCTGCCGCCTGATCGCGGCGTAGCTGGACAGCGCCTCCGCCTGGCGCCCGCTCCCGTGCAGGGCCAGCATGAGCTGCCCCCACAGGTCCTCGCGGAACGGGTGCTCCGCGCACAGGGGACGCAGCAGGGCGACCGCCTCGCCGTACTCGCCCTGCGCGAGGAGGGCGGCGATGAGCTCGCGGGCGGCGGCCAGCCGTACCTCGGGGAGGGCGGCGAGCCTGCGCGTCCACAGCGGGTGGTCCGGCAGGTCCACCAGCGGGGCGCCGCGCCACAACGCGAGCGCGGCGGCCAGCGAGCCGGGGTCGCGGCGGGCCACGAGGTGCTCGAACTGCAGCAGATCGAGGTCCTGGGGGGCGACCTCGATCAGGTAACCGGACCCTTCAGCCCGGATGTGCGCGCCGAGGGAGGAGCGCAGGGAGCTGGTGTAGGTGCGCAGGTTCGCCTGGGCCGAGCGGGGCGGGCGGTCCCACAGCACGTCGACCAGCAGGTCCGCACCGACGAGATGGTTGGCGTCGAGAAGCAGTGTGGCCAGCAGCATGCGCGGTTTCCTGCCGGAGATGCGCAGTGGCCGCCCTCCGGCCCACGCCTCCAGCGGACCGAGCACATGGAAGGACACCATGGCAGCCCTCTGTACGTTTTTTGTGCGGATTATCCCCACCCTGGGCCCTGGCAAGACATATCGGTGCGGAAGGGGTCCCAGTGAAACTCCGAGCAGTCGCCATCGCGGGCTTAGCCCTGTTTCTGAGCGTCGCCGCCGCCGACCCGGGCGACGGCGGCGACCCACCCAACGAGGTGACGGCCGACGTGAGCGTCATGGCCACCAACTTCCAGCTGCCCTTCCCGTGCGGGCAGTCGTGGAACGGCAACAGCAGCGCCAGCGACGCCCACCAGTCATGGGAGATCGACTTCAACAGAGGCAGCACCCCGGACGCCGACCTCGGCGACCCCGTGGTCGCCGCCGCCGCCGGAACCGTGGTCATCTCCGCCCACCAGGGCTCCACCAACGGGTACGGCAACCTGGTCAAGATCGACCACGGTGGCGGGTGGGCCACCTACTACGCGCACCTGAACGTCCGCTCCGTCAGCGCCGGCCAGGCCGTCTCGCAGGGCCAGAAGATCGGCACGGTCGGCAACACCAGCAAGCCGGGCAACTACATCTCACCCCACCTCCACTACGAGGTACGGCTCGGCACCAGCTACCCGTCCAACATCCAGAAGGCCGTCTTCAACGGCGTCACCTTCGGCTACCCGATCCAGACGCTGACCTCGAGGAACTGCGGCAACACCACCAACCCCTACACCCCGCAGGAAGTGTGCGGCGCCGGCTACAGCGTGATCGACTCGGCCGCCCTCGGCTCCTCCGGCACGGTCTACCTGCTCTACAACAGCGGCAACGGCTACAACTGCGTCGCCACGATGAAGAGCACCTCCCTCGGCACCGCCACGGCCACGACCGCCTACCTGGAAGTGCAAGGCAGCGCCCGGATCACCGACTCGGGCAACTTCTCGTACTATGCGGGACCGGTCCGCGCCGCTGCCGCCGGCAAGTGCGTCAGGTGGGGCGGCAAGGCAGGCACCTCCACCTACGACAGCCCCTTGGAACACTGCGGCTGACCAGCCCCGGCCAGGGCCTCCACAGCGCGGTGGAGGCCTCTGTCGCGCGTCACACCAGGTCGATGACGTCGACCACGTAGACGAGCCGGCTCCCCGCGGGGACCGTCATCCCGCCCGTCGTCACGCCCTTCTCCGGCACGGCGGGCGTGGTGATGGCGACCCTGCTGCCCACCCGCCTGCCGTCCAGGCCCTCCACCCAGCCGGGCGGCACCGCGCCGTCCTCCAGCACGACGGCGCGCGGGCCGCCGCCGGCCGACGAGGAGTCGAAGACCTTCCCGCTGGGCCAGCGGGCGCCGACGTACTGCACGACCACCCTGGATCCGCGCGTCACCGGCGGCCCCGAACCGTCGATCAGGACCCCCTCACGCAGGGGGTCGGGCAGGTCCGGCAGCCGCTTCCCGACCAGCCTCGCGTCCGGCGGGTATCCGGCGAGGATGTCGAAGACCAGCACCAGCGTCTCGTCCGGCGCGGCGCTGCCCAGGGCCTCGGGCGGGCCGTACCCGAGCTGGGCGGGGCCGACCAGCATGACCCTGCTGCCGGCCGGACGGCCGAGCAGCGCCCGCTCCCACGCCGGCGAGACGTGCCTGCCGTCCAGGACGACCGTGAGGGGCCGCTTGGTGTCGTAGGTCGTCACGTACGGCTTGGCGCCGTCCCACCGGCGGATCTCGACCTCGGTCAGCACCACGTCCCCCCGCTTCGTGAACGGGCCGGACCCCTCCGACAGCACGCTGACGACCGGGGTGTCCGCGGGGCGGCGCGAGGGCAGCTCGATGACGGGCCGCTCGCCGAACGCGCCGGTCACCGTGGGGGTGGTGGCGGCGCAGGCGCCGGCGAACACCACCAGGCAGAGGAGGGCGAGGGCGCGCACGATGATGACCTAGCCGGGATCGTGCCAAGCGACGCCTGAGCACCCGCCATCTCCCCGCAAACCCCCGCACAGCGGGCCGTACGCCGAGGGGAGCCTGGCCACCACCCATGGGAGGGGAGCCGACGCGCCTGAGGGGCGGCACACTGGTGTGCTGTGAGCCGACCGAACCTGGCGCGCAGGGTCGCGGACGCGGCCGAGATCGCGCTCACCACCCGCAAGTACGTCACCTTCCTCGACGTCGTCACCGGCCTGCGCTGGCTGCACAGCCGCCATGTCGACACCTGGCGCCAGGGCAGGGCCGCCACGCTCGCCGAACTGGCCGCCGTCGACGACGCCCGCCTGCTCGACGCCGCCGTGGCGCTGCGCGAGTGGGCGCGGTCGAAGGGCCTGCGCCCGATGGAGACGCCGTACCTGTCGGGCGGCAGGGACCGGCGCGAGCTGCGCTTCACCACCGCGGGCGAGCAGGACTGCTTCCGCGTGCACTGGCTGTCCCCCGAACTCAGCGACGCCCGCGTCAAGCAGCTCACCGAACGGCAGAGCAAGGCGCCCGACCTCGTCGTGGTCTCGCCGCAGCAGCCGTGGACCTGCGCCTCGTGCGGCGACACCGGCCCCTACCTGATCATGGAGGACGACCGGCCGCACTGCCTGACCTGTGCCGACCTCGACCACCTCGTCTTCCTCCCGTCGGGCAACGCCGCGCTGAGCCGCAGGGCCAAGAAGGAGAGCGTGCTGTCGGCGGTGGTCGTGCAGTACAACCGGCGACGCAAGGTCTACCAGCGCCAGGGCGTGCTGGTGGAGGAGGCGGCGCTGGCCAGGGCGGAGGAGCAGTGCCTGGGCGACGAGGAGGCCCGCGAGGCGCGCCGGGCGCGCGACCGCGAGCGCAGGGCCGAGCAGGACCTCGATCACCAGGCCAGGATGGCCGCCGCGATCGTGCGGCTCTTCCCGTCCTGCCCGGCCGAGCGGGCCGAGTCCATCGCCGCCCACGCCGCCCAGCGCGGCAGCGGCCGGGTTGGCCGTACGGCCGCCGCCAAGGCCATGGACGAGAACGCGATCACGCTCGCCGTCGTCGCCTCGATCCGCCACCTGGACACCGGCTACGACCGGATGCTGATGGAGGGTGTCCCGCGCATGGAGGCGCGCGAGCGCATCCGGCCGGTGATCGAGGCCAAACTGTCGGAGTTCAGGGGTAGAACTCAGGGATGAGCGACTGGCATGCCGTCCGAGAGGCGGTCCGTGACTTCGCGCTGAGCCTGCCGGAGACCCACGAGGCATTCCCCTGGGGCGAGAGCGTCATCAAGGTCAACAAGAAGGTGTTCGTCTTCCTCGGCATCGACGAGCCCACGGAGAAGTGGAACCCGG
Source organism: Nonomuraea sp. NPDC003804 (assembly GCF_040610675.1). Classification (NCBI taxonomy): domain Bacteria; kingdom Bacillati; phylum Actinomycetota; class Actinomycetes; order Streptosporangiales; family Streptosporangiaceae; genus Nonomuraea; species Nonomuraea sp. NPDC003804. The sequence continues at coordinate 242,767 of NZ_JBEXMT010000010.1, read as the reverse complement.
CGTTCGGCGTGAAGCTGCGCTCGGAGTCGCACGGCCACGCGCTGACCGTCGAGGGCGCCGAGCCCAGCGGCTACGGGCTGGGCAAGGCGGGCTGGGTGACGGTCCCGTTCGAGAGCGACCTGCCCGACACCGAGGTGCTGCTCGACTGGGTGGAGGAGAGCTACCGGGCGATCGCTCCCAAGCGGGCGGTCAAGCTACTGGACGGCCAGGCGCAGGGCGAAGCCGACCAGTAGCACTCCGGTGATCCGTTCGACGCGCCGCCGTACCCGGGGGGTGCGCAGCACCGCGCCCAGCCGGTCGATCACGAGCACGTAGACGAGGAACCACAGGAAGTAGAGCCCGGCGAAGACCGCCGACAGGAGCAGCGCGTCGTCGGGTCCGGTCATGAACTGCGGCAGGAACGTCACCTGGAACAGCAGGACCTTCGGGTTGAGCAGGTTGGAGAAGAAGCCGTTGCGGACGTGGCGCTGCCCTGCGGCGCGCGCCTCCTGCGGCTTGGCGCGGAACGACTGCACGCCCAGCCAGAGCAGGTAGGCGATGCCGAGCCACCTGAGCGCGGTGAAGGCGGCTGGCGAGGCGGCCAGCAGCGCCGACAGGCCGAGGGAGGCCGCGGTGGCGTGGACGGTGAGGCCGAGCAGGCCCCCCGCCATGGTGAGCAGTCCCGCGACGCGGCCGTGGGTGAGGGAGCTGCGCATGATCAGCGCGGCGTCCGGGCCGGGGATCATGATCATGACAAGGGCGGTGACCGCGAAGGTCAGCAGCATGGCGGGGGTCTCCCGGAAGCTGGGCGCGCTCCGGGAGACCCGCGGGTGTGCAGGCCGCACAGAACCGCGGACGTACATTGAGGCGCCTTGTGGGCGCCCTTGATGTTACTTGTCCGAATTCCGGTACGGCGCGGCGGGCCGGCCCAAGCCGATGGGTCGCTCAGGTGACGGCGAGCCGCTGGGCGTACTTCTCGTCCCGCCACAGCTCCTTGTCCAGCACCTCCAGCAGCGTCTGGGCCGCGTCGTAGACGTCCACGTGCCGGATGTAGAGCGGCGCGAAGCCGAAGCGGAGGATGTCGGGCGCCCGGAAGTCGCCGTGCACGCCCCTGTCGATCAGCGCCCGCATCACCGGGTAGCCGTCGGGGTGGTAGAAGCTGACCTGGCTTCCCCTGTGCCGCGGGTCGCGCGGGGAGGCGGGCTCCAGCGCGTCGCCGACCAGGTCCATGAACAGCGAGGTCAGCCGCACGCTCTTGGCCCTGACCAGGTCCATGTCGACGCGCTCCCACACGTCGAGCGCGGCCTCGAGCGCGGCGAACGACAGCACGTGCGGCGTGCTGACGGTGAAACGCCTGATGCCGTCGGCGGGGCGGAAGCGCGGCTCGAAGGCGAACGGCTCGGCGTGGCTGTACCAGCCGGACAGCACGTTCTCGGCGGCCTCGTGGTGGCGCGGGTTGACGTAGAGGAAGGCGGGAGCGCCGGGACCCCCGTTGAGGTACTTGTAGGTGCAGCCGAGCGCGAAGTCGGCCTGCGAGACGTCGACGCGCAGCGCGCCCACGCTGTGGCAGACGTCCCAGATCATCAGCGCGCCCGCCGCCTGGACGCGCGCGGTCACCTCGGCCACGTCGTACCGCTCGCCCGTGCGGTAGTTCACCTCCGACAGCAGCACGGCGGCCACGTCGTCGCCGACTCCCTCGGAGAAGTCGCGCACCTGGCAGCCGAGCCCCTCGAGGATGTAGTTGTCGGTCGGGAAGTTGGTCACGTCGGCCACCACCACGGGCCGTGAAGGCCGCAGCCGCATCGCGGCGGCCACCGCCTGGTACACCGCGATCGACGTGGTGTTGCCCACCACCACCGTTCCAGGGCCTGCGCCGATCAGCGGGGCCAGCCGGTCACCGGTGGTGAGCGGCTGGGCGTACCAGCCGGCGCTGTTCCATCCGCCGACCAGCTCGCGGCCCCACTCCTCCTCGACCGCCCTGCGGACCCGCTCGGACGCACGGCGGGGCAGCGCGCCGAGAGAGTTGCCCACGAGGTAGATCACGCCCTCGGGCAGCACGAACTCGTCCCTGAACTCCCGCAGCGGGTCGGCCGCGTCAAGAGCCCGACATTCTTCACGATTCACGGTGTTTCTCCAAGAAAAGCCTCGGCATTGCCTCCCAGGATCCTGGCGCGCGCCTGGTCGGAGAGGAAGCCCGCGCCGCTGACCAGCCGCCCCACGGGGGACTCGCCGAGCGGATACGGGTAGTCGGAGCCGAGCATCACACGGTCCTCCCCCAGCGTGTCGACCAGCAGCCGCAGCGCCCGCTCGTCGAAGACGACGGAGTCGACGCTGAAGCGGTCGAGGTAGTGCGAAGGGGGATGCTCCGAGGTGCCGATGACATCGCTCCTGCGGTGCCACGCGTTCTCGAAGCGGCCCAGCCAGAAGGCGAACGAGCCGCCTCCGTGGGCGAAGCAGATCCGCAGCGTCTCCGGCACGCGGTCGAAGACGCCGCCGAGGATCATCGCCAGGATCGACAGGTGTGTCTCGGCCGGCATGCCGACCAGCCACTGCGCCATCCACCTGTCGAGCCTCGGCCCCGTGGGCATGTCCCACGGGTGGACGAAGACGGGCACGTTCCTGGCCGCGCAGTGCTGAAGGAACTGCACGACCCCCTCGTCGTCGAGGTCCCTGTCGCCGACGTGGTTGCCGATCTCGACGCCCCGGTGACCGGCCGCCAGACACCGGTCGAGCTCCTCGCAGGCCAGGTCGGGATCCTGCAACGGCACCTGGCAGAACGGGATCAGCCGATCGCCGTCGCAGATCTCCAGCGCCAGGTCGTTGAAGATCCGCGCGACGTTCGCGGCCTGCTGCGCCGGGCGGTCGTAGGCGAAGAACACCGGCGTCGGGGAGACGACCTGCCGGTCCACGCCCATCGTCGCCAGGCGCACCTCGGGATCCCAGCAGTCGTCCTGGATCCTGCGGAAGTCGCGGTCGTTGACGACGATCATCGCCTCGCGCTCGGAGTCGATCCGCAACCGGGGCGCGCCGGGCCAGCCCAGGTCGGGCCAGCCCTTGGCGACGTAGTGCGTGTGGACGTCGACGATCACGCGGTCAGCCCTTGCCGGGGTGCAGGGCGCCGCAGTTGTCGCAGGTGCGCGCCTTCTCGTCGGAGTAGAACGCCTCGAAGACCGGCGGCAGGTCCTTGACGATGTCGCGAACCTGGAGCTCCACCTCGTGGACCATGGCGGCGCACTGCTGGCAGTACCACCTGAACTTCTCCAGCGTGCCCTCCGGCCTGATGCGCTCGATCACCAGGCCGACGGAGTCGGCCTCGCGCTGCGGGGAGTGCGGCAGGTTGCCCGGAAGCAGCCACATCTGGCCTTCGCGGATGTGGACGGTGTCGGGTCCTTCCGGAGTCATGACGTTGAGGTGCATGTTCCCCTTGATCTGGAAGAACAGCTCCTCGTACGGGTCGACGTGGAAGTCGGTGCGCTGGTTGGGGCCGCCGACGACCATGACGATGAAGTCGTCCGCCTGCTCGAAGACCACCTTGTTGCCCACAGGCGGCTTGAGCAGGTGGGCGTGCTCGTCGATCCACTTGGTGAAGTCGATGGGCGGGATCATGCGCGCTCCTTGGGTGAGTAGGCGACGGCCTGCATCTCGATGAGCAGGTGCGGGTGCGGCAGCTGATGGACGGCCACCGTGGTGCGCGTGGGCCCGGTCTCGTCGAAGAACTCGGCGTAGACCTCGTTGTAGCCCTTGAAGTCGTTCATGTTGACCAAGTACGTGGTGATCTGTACCAGGTCGGCGAGGTCGGCTCCAGCCGCGCGCAGGATGTCGCCGATGTTCTCGATCACCGCTCTGGTCTGCGCGCGGATGTCGAGGTCCGTGGTGCCCAGCTCGTCGACCTCCACACCGGCGAAGGTGTTGTCGGGCCGCCTGGAGCTGGTCCCCGACACGTAGAGGAAGTCGCCCGCCCGCCTGACGTGCGGGAACCTCCCCCTCGGCGTGGCCTTTCCCTCGACCAGCATCACAGCGTCACCTGCCCGAGTCGCTGGATCTCCACCCGCACGTGCGCGCCGGCCCGCAGCGGCTCGGCGGGCGTGGCGGCGCCCGCCAGGAGGATGGCGCCCTCCTCGATCACCAGCCCCACCCGGGCGGCCAGCCGGGCCGCCTCGACGATCGCCCTGCGCGGGTCGCCGAGGATCGCCGCCGTCGACCCGACGTGCACCGGCCGCCCGTCGATCTCGAAGATCACACCGAGGTTCCAGTCGTCGACGTCGTAGGGCCGCCACGGCCCGATCGCGTAGCCCGCCGCCGAGGTGTTGTCGGCGATGACGCTCTCCAGCGAGAACCTGAAGTTCTCGTAGCGGGAGTCGATCACCTCGATGCCCGCCGCGACCGCGGCCACGGCGCCCGGCCGCCGGGCGTCCTCGACGCTCTCGATCCTGCGCCCGACCAGGTAGACCACCTCGGGCTCGACCCTCGGATGGATGTAGGCGCCGTGGTCGATCTCGGCCATCGACGGCGTCAACCGGCCGAGGATGAGGTCGTCGACCCCCATCTGGCGGCGCTTGCCCTCGCTGGTGAAACCCAGCTTGACGCCCGACAGCGGCTCGCCGCGCAGGGCGACGACCTCGGCCTGGATCTCGTAGGCGGTGGCGACGTCGAGCCCGTCCCCGGGCTGGGGAATGGGCATCCTGGTGCGCGCGGCCTCGTGCAGCGCCTGCGCCAGCTTCATTTCGTCAGGTCCAATGCGATGTCGACGATCATGTCCTCCTGGCCGCCGACCATCCCGCGGCGGCCGGCCTCGGCCAGGATCTCGCGGGTGTCGACGCCGTACCGTTGCGAGGCCGCCTCCGCGTGCCGCAGGAAGCTGGAGTAGACGCCCGCGTAACCGAGCGTCAGCGTCTCCCTGTCGACCCGCACGGGGCGGTCCTGCAAAGGCCGCACCAGGTCGTCTGCGGCGTCCATGAGCGCGTAGAGGTCGCAGCCGTGCTGCCAGCCCATGAGGTCGGCCACGGCGACGAACACCTCGAGCGGCGCGTTCCCCGCGCCCGCCCCCATCCCGGCCAGCGAGGCGTCCACGCGGGTGCAGCCGTTCTCCACCGCGACCACCGAGTTGGCCACGCCCAGGCTGAGGTTGTGGTGGGCGTGGATGCCGATCTCCGTCTCGGGCCTGAGCGCGTCGCGGTAGGCCCTGATCCGCTCCCTCGCGCCGTCCATGGTGAGGCCGCCGCCGGAGTCGGTGACGTAGACGCAGTGCGCGCCGTACGACTCCATGAGCTTGGCCTGCGCGGCGAGGACCTCGGGCGGGGCCATGTGCGACATCATCAGGAACCCCGCGACGTCCATGCCGAGCTCGCGGGCGGTGGCGATGTGCTGGGCGGAGATGTCGGCCTCGGTGCAGTGCGTGGCGATCCTGACCGAGGTGACGCCCAGCGCGTGAGCCTTCCTGAGGTCCTCGATGGTGCCGATGCCCGGCAGCAGCAGCGTGGTGAGCCTGGCGTTCGTGACGGCACCCGCGACGGCCTCGATCCACTCCTCGTCGGTGTGGGCGCCGGGGCCGTAGTTGAAGCTGCCGCCCGCCAGGCCGTCGCCGTGCGCGACCTCGATCGCCGCCACGCCGGCCGCGTCGAGCGCGGCGGCGATGGCGGTGGCCTGGTCGAGCGTGTAGCGGTGGCGGATGGCGTGCATGCCGTCCCGCAACGTCACGTCCTGCAGGTAGATGCGCGGGCTCATGCCCAGCCCTCCTCGTCGCTCGACCCCGCGTGACCGGCCGGCGCGGCGACCGGTACGGCCGCCGCGGTCTCCGCGAGCCGTTCGGCGGTGCGCAGGGCGGCCGCGGTCATGATGTCGAGGTTCCCCGCGTAGGCGGGCAGGTAGTGGGCCGCCCCCTCCACCTCCAGGAAGACGCTCACCTTCACCCCGCCCCGCGCCCCGTTGGCCAGCGTCCACACCGGCTCGTCGGCCGGCACGGGCGTGAACTGCACCTCCTGCTTCAGCCGGTACCCGGGCACGTACTCCTGCACCGAGGCCACCATGGCGGCCACCGAGGCGGCCACCTCGTCCTCCTCGCAGGAGTCCACGAGACAGTAGACGGTGTCCCGCATGATCAGCGGTGGCTCCGCCGGGTTCAGCACGATGATCGCCTTGCCCCGCCGCGCGCCGCCCACCTGCTCCAGCGCCCTGGCCGTCGTCACCGTGAACTCGTCGATGTTGGCCCGGGTGCCGGGCCCCGCCGACTTCGAGGCGATCGAGGCCACGATCTCCGCGTAGGCGACCCTGGCCACCCTCGACACCGCGGCCACGATCGGAATCGTGGCCTGGCCGCCGCACGTCACCATGTTCAGGTTGGGCGCCGACAGGTGGGCGTCCAGGTTGACCGAGGGCACCACGTAGGGGCCGAGCGCGGCGGGCGTGAGGTCGATGACGCGCTTGCCGTACGACTGGACGACGGCGGCGTTGTGCGCGTGGGCGCCCGCCGAGGTGGCGTCGAGCACCAGGTCGACCGACTCGAAGGACGGCAGCGACACCAGCCCCTCGACCCCGGCGGAGGTCGTCTCCAGGCCCCTGCGCCGCGCCCTGGCCAGGCCGTCCGAGGCGGGGTCGATGCCCGCCATGGCCACGACCTCGACCTTCTTCGAGAGCAGGGCCTTGAACATCAGGTCGGTCCCGATGTTCCCCGAGCCGATGATCGCCAGCCTCATGCGAACACCGCCCGCACCGAGCCGAGACCGTCGATGACCGCCTCGAACACGTCGCCCTCCTCGACCGGCACGACAGGGCCGAGCGCGCCGGTCAGCACGACGTCACCCGCGCGCAGCGGGTAGTCGGTGCCGCCGAGCGTGTCGGCGAGCCAGACCGCCGCGTTCAGCGGGTGGCCCAGGCACGCCGCGCCCGCCCCGGTCGACACCTCCTGCCCGCGCCTGGTCATCGTCATCCCCGCCAGGCGCAGGTCGAGCCCGCGCAGCCCCACCGGCGTGTTGCCGAGCACGAAGGCGCCGCTGGAGGCGTTGTCGGCGATGGTGTCGGCCAGGGTGATGTCCCAGTCGGCGACGCGCGAGTCGACGATCTCGATGGCGGGCAGCGCGAAGTCCACCGCCCTGATCACCTCGGCCACCGTGAAGGGCCCGCCCACCAGGTCGTGTGCCAGGACCAGGGCGACCTCCGCCTCCGCCCGCGGCTGCAGGAACCCCTCGTACGGCACCGGCAGCCCGTCGAGGTAGGCCATGTCGGCGAACAGCACGCCGAAGTCGGGCTGGTCCACCCCGAGCTGCTTCTGCACGGCGAGGTTGGTCAGCCCGATCTTGCGCCCGACCAGCCTGCGCCCCTCGTCGAGCGCCCGGCGCGTGTTGATCTCCTGGACGGCGTAGGCCTCCTCCGCCGTGCTCACCAGGTCCCTGACCGGAGCGCACGGTTTGCCCGAGCGCTGGGCTTCGAGCAGCCGGTCGGCCGCCTGGGTGCGAACGTCCACGGCCTCGGCCCACTCGTCGTTCATGCGCCACCTTCCAGCTTGATCGTGATCGTGGTCGGTTCGGAGTAGAAGTCCAGCGACTGGGTGCCGCCCTCCCGGCCGATGCCCGACAGCTTGACGCCGCCGAACGGGGTGCGCAGGTCGCGCAGGTACCACGTGTTGACCCAGACGAGCCCCGCCTCCAGCCGGCGCGCGACCCGGTGCGCCCGGTCGAGGCCGGTCGTCCACACGGTGGCGGCCAGGCCGTAGTCGGAGTCGTTGGCCAGCGCGACGGCCTCGTCCTCGGTGTCGAACGGCGCCACGTGGCAGACCGGCCCGAAGATCTCTTCCCTGTTGAAGCGGGAGGACTCGGGCAGTCCGGTGACCACCGTGGGCTCGACGAAGTACCCGGGGCCTTCGGGGGCGCCGCCACCGGTCAGGAACTTGGCCCCCTCGTCGCGGGCCAGCGCGTAGTACGACAGCACCTTCTCCCGGTGCTGCGCCGAGATCATCGGCTGCGGGGTGACGGTGGCGGCCCGCTCGGCCAGCAGGGCGCAGAACTCCTCGAAGACGGGCCGCTCGACGTAGAGGCGCTCGGTGCACAGGCACACCTGGCCGCCGTTGGTGAACACCGACCGCACGCTGCCCTCGACCGCCTTGCCGAGGTCGGCGTCGGCGAAGACCAGGCCGGCGTTCTTGCCGCCGAGCTCGAAGGAGATCGGCTTCACCCGGTCCGCGACCGACTTCATGATCGCGGTTCCGGTGCGGGTGGAGCCGGTGAAGGTCACCCCGTCGACCCCTTCGTGCGAGACGAGGAGCCGGCCCGACTCGCCGTACCCGTGGATCACGTTGACGACACCGGGCGGCAGTCCCACGGAGGCGCAGATCTCGGCGAAGAGGGCGGCCGAGCCGGGGGTGTTCTCCGACGGCTTGACCACGACGGTGTTGCCCGCGACCAGCGCGGGGCCCAGCTTCCAGGTCATCAGCAGAAACGGCAGGTTCCACGGCACCACGACCGCGACCACGCCCAGCGGCCGGCGCACGGTGTAGCTGAGGACGTCGGGCAGGTGGAAGGCCTCGGCCGGGCGCTGCGCGGCGATCTCGGCGAAGGCGCGGAAGTTGGCCGCGCCGCGCGGGATGTCGAGCGTGCGGGTCTGCTCCAGCGGCTTGCCCGTGTCGGCGATCTCGGCGGCCACCAGGTCGTCGAACCGCGCCTCGATCCCGTCGGCCAGGCGGCGCATCCACGCGGCCCGCTCGGCCATCGGCAGCGCGGCCCAGTCCGGCGCGGCCGCGCGGGCGGCGCGCACGGCCCGGTCGACCACCGCCTGGTCCGCCTCATGGACCTGACGAAGCACCTGTCCGGTCATGGGATCGTAGGACGGGAACGGCTCGCCCTCCGCCACCCAGGATCCGCCGATGAAGTGGGCTACCTGCTCAAATGACATCATCCCTCCACCAAGGGGTATAGAACTTCCCGGCGGTTTCGGACAAGAATGCGTTCCGTGACACGGAACTCCGACCGGCTGTCGATGCTGGAGAAGTCGTGGCTCGTCCTGGACGCGTTCCGGCCGAGCGGCGGCCCGCTCAGGCTGATGGACGTCGCCCAGCACTGCCACCTCCCCAAGACCACCGCCTTCCGGCTGCTCACCGAGCTGACCGAGATCGGCGCCGTCGCACGCAGGGAGGACGGCTACTACCTCGGCCGCCGGTTGTTCGAGCTCGGTAGCATCGTCCCTCTCGAACGCGACCTGCGCCACGCCGCCCTGCCGTTCATGCACGACCTCTACGAGGCCACCCGCGAGACGATCCACCTGGGCGTGCGCGACGGCTTCGACGTGGTCTACGTCGAGAAGATCCGCGGCCACGAGTCGTTCTCGCTGCCCTCGCGGGTGGGCGGGCGGCTGCCGCTCACCTGCACCGGGGTCGGCAAGGCGCTGCTGGCCTACTCGGGCCCCGCCTTCATCGAGGAGGTGCTCGGGCGACCGCTGCGCAGGCTCACCCCGCACTCGATCGTGGACCCCAAGCGGCTGGAGGAGGCCCTCGGGCAGATCCAGGCGGCGGGCCTGGCCTACGAGCGGGAGGAGGCGCAGCTCGGCGGCGCCTGCATCGCGGCGCCGGTCTTCCGCGCGGGCGCCGCGGTGGCGGCGCTGTCGGTGTCGGTGCCGCTGGCCCGCTTCCATCCCACCCGGCTGGCGCCGGCGGTCAAGACGGCCGCACTGGGTGTGTCCAGGGCGCTCACCCGGGGGATCTAGCCGGCGCGTCCGGTCACCGACCGTGGCCGGCGTTCCGGCGCCGGCGGGCCCGGAACTTGTCCCACACCCGCCGATATTTGGCTGCCCTTTCGGACACTTTTCCGTACCTGCATTATTGCCTCGTGGGCCAAACCTGGGATTTGTGGGGACATGTCATCATCGCGGGGCTGTTGGGGGTTCCGCTGGCCGTCCTGGCGGCGCTGGCGCTCACCCGGGCGCGCCGCAGGCGCGGGCACCCCGCTCCGGCCCGCACCGCCGTCGCCGACGTCGGCATCGTCGCGGGCACGGCCCCCTGGATCTGGATGATCCTCACCCCGGCAGGCGGTCGGAGCGGCGTCAATCTCGTGCCGTTCGCCGACCTGACCTGGATCGCCTCCGCGCCTCCCGCGACCGTGTTCGTGCAGGTCGGCGGCAACCTGCTGGTCTTCGCCTGCCTGGGTGCGCTGCTTCCGGTCCGGTCGGCCCGCTTCGCGAGCCTGGCCCGCGTGGCCGCCGTGGCGGCGGGCGCCTCCACGACCGTCGAGCTGCTGCAGTACGGCCTGCGCCTCGGCCGCTACTCCTCGATCGACGACGTCTTGATCAACACGGTGGGGGCGATTCTTGCCGCGCTGATTACTCGCCGCTGGTGGGGGTCCAGATAGCGGCCAGGACCGTTCCACAGTAACGGCCCGCGAAAACTCGCGACGGTCACCACACGGGCACGATCCACTCAAAAGAAGCTCGGGACCATCCTGCGTATCTGTGCGATCGTGGACAAGGCGGGGCAAGTTCTCTGGAGACGCCAAACCTGGTTGGTGACAGAGGGTGATCAAACGTGTCTGAATCCCCGGTACCTCAGGAGCCCCCGATCTATCGACGGATCGCCGACGGCCTGCGCGCCAGGATCCTGTCCGGCGAACTGCGTGACGGGGAGCGACTACCGGGCGAGAACGCGCTCATGGCAGAACACGGAATCGCTCGCGCCACCGCCCGACAGGCGCTGGCCGTGCTGATCAATGAAGGGCTGGCGGTGCCGAAGCGAGGTTCTGGGGTCTACGTCCGACAGTTCAAGCCGATCCGCAGGCACGGATCACGACGCCTGTCCCGCGAGCAGTGGGGCCAGGGACGGGCCATCTGGGACGCCGACACCCGCGGCCGCCCCTTCACCGTGGACGCGGTGGAGGTGGCCCGCGGGCGCGCCGACGAGGCGACCGCCGGCGTCCTCGACAGCACCGAGGTGTGGATCAGGCGCCGCCGGTACTCGGTCGACGCCCGGCCCGTCCAACTGGCCACGTCCTACTTTCCGGCCGACCTGGTGGAGGGCAGCGCCATCACGTTGCCGGACACCGGGCCCGGCGGCGTCTACGCCCGGCTGCGCGACCTCGGCCTGCCACCCGCGCACTTCACCGAGGAGGTGCGCGCCCGCATGCCGCAGCCCGGGGAGGCGGGCCTGCTGGAACTGCCCGCGGGCACTCCGGTGATCGTGATCTCCAGGACCGCCTACACCGCAGGTGGTCTGCCCGTCGAATACAACGAGATGGTCCTTGACTCCGCGTCCTACGTACTCCAGTACGACTTCGACGCGTAGGTCAAGCTGATTTGTCAAGCGATAGGTTGACCTGTCCCCTGCGATCATTGATTTCTCTAGAGATGTGGCGCACCTTCTAAGAGGAAGCGGAAGTGGGGACCCGGAAAGGGTGACCAGATGTCCTTTGACCGGCATCTCGCCGAGATCGCCCTGGAGTACCCCCACTGGACCATCTGGCGGAGCGACGCGGGCCGCTGGTGGGCCACCCGGCACCACCCGCTGAGCGCGGAGCAGCGCGACGCGGGGTGTGCCATGACCATCGACGCCGACGACCCTGAGGGCCTCCGCGAACAGTTGAGGGATCAGGAGAGGCGGGCAGGGCCCGCCCCTTAGCGCGCGTGCTGTGGATCGTTCTAGGCGGGGGATCCACGGCACGCGCCCCGGCCTCGTCCCGAGGCCACGAGCAGCCCGGTGCCGGGTTCAGCGTCTCGGCGGCTCCGGCACCGGGCCCCCAGGCGCGGAAGTCTCCGACCCTATCGGGGGCGGGGGCTTCCGCCCCGGCTTTCTCTCCCGGCCCCGCCCGCCCAGCGGGACGTGAGCCGGCGCGCGCCGCTACTTGTGCGCCAGCGTGCCCAGGTTGACGTCGGTGTCCTCGGAGACCGGGGCGACCTGGGGCTGTTCCTCCACCGCGTCGGCCGGCTCGTCCTCGACGATCACCCGCACCTCGTCGACCTCCTCGGCCGCGGGCTCGACCACCGGCTCGACGGCGGGCTCCAGCATCGGGATCAGCGGCCCCGCCGCGTTCTCCCTGCGCATCAGGTCGCCGAGCACCGAGGTGATCTCGTTGAGGCGCCTGACCACCTCGCCGTGGGTGTCGGTGAGGTAGGTGACCCGCCGTCCCGCGTGCTCGTCGAGCGCGTTGACGCGCTGCTCGGCGGCGGAGAGCGCGGCCTGCGCCTGACCTTGGGCGGCGGCCAGCGTCGCCTCGGCCTCGGCCCGCGCCGCCGTCACCGTGGACTCGGCCTCCTGCCGCGCGCCCTCGACGGTCTGCTCCGCCTCCGCCCTGGCCGCCGTGAGCATCCTGTCGGCCTCGGCGTGGGCCACGCGCACCGCCTCTTCCGCCTCGGCCCGCGAGGTGGTCAACGTCTCCTCCGCGTCCGCGCCCGCCTGGGCCAGCATGCGCTCGGCCGCACCGGTCGCCTCGCCCACCCGGCGCTCGGCCTCGGCCTGCGCGCTGGTCAGGATGTTGTCGGCGGTCTCACGCGCCGAGGAGACCATCCGCTCGGCTTCCATGGTGGCCGTCTCGCGCACCCTTCTGGCCTCGGTCTCGGCGTCCTCCCGCTTGGCGGCCGCCTCCTCCTCGCCCAGCTTGAGGATCTGGGCGAGCCGCGGGCTGAGGTCGTCGTAGCTCTGCGGCGCCTCGACCATCCGGCGTCTGGCCTCGGCGAGCTCGGCACGGCCCTGCTCCGCCTGGTCGATCGCTCGTGCCAGCCGCTCCTCCAGATCCCTGATCTGGTTGCGGGAGCGGATCACATAGTCGTTCACCTGACGGCGGCTGTAGCCGCGCATGACGGTTTCGAAGACGTCTTCCTGCATCAGGTCGGGAAAGCTCTCGTGCTGGTTTGTCATGAGGAGTACCTAGGTGGGGAGCTTGCGGTTTGTGAGGGTCCGACAACGACGTGTCAGGAGACGACTTTCCTGCCATCTGCCCAAGTCCGCAACCCGAACGCCATACCTGCCCGGAGAATCCTGATGGGAAACGCGCGCTGCGCGCCTGCTCAGATGCCGCCGAGCCGGCCAGGCACGATCCTCTCAGGACGCGGCCACTACGATGGTCAAGATGTACATCGCAGCCCTGGATGACGGTGCAATTCCTGACATTCACCCAGACGCATATATCGCGCCGGGCGTGGTCGTCGTCGGGAATGTCACAGTAAGCCGTGGAGCCAACATCTGGTACGGCTCGGTCCTGCGCGGCGACGACGAGCGCATCGAGGTCGGCGAGGAGTGCAACGTTCAGGACCTGTGCTGCCTGCACGCCGACCCCGGCGAGCCCGCCGTACTCGAACCACGCGTGAGCCTCGGCCACAAGGCCATGGTCCACGGCGCCCATGTCGAGACCGGCGCGCTGATCGGCATCGGCGCGATCGTGCTCGGCGGCGCCCGGATCGGGGCGGGCAGCCTGGTCGCGGCCGGCGCGCTGGTCGGCCCCGGCAAGAAGATCCCCTCAGGCGTGCTCGTGGCGGGCGTGCCCGGCAGGGTGGTCCGCGAGCTCACCGACGACGACAGGGCGAGCTTCGCGCAGACCCCCGACCGGTACATGGCCAAGGCGCTCAGGCACCGGCGGGCTTCAGCAGTTTGATCAGCACGTCGTCAGGGGCCTTCATCAGGTCCGTCTCCGGCGTGGCGGGCCGCAGGAAGCGCACGTAGTCGACGGTCATCCTGAGGTCAGGCCTGCCCTTGATCGTCCTGGTGGCGTTGGCCTTGGCGGCGTCCTTCTTCAGCGCGCCGTAGCCGTCCCAGTCGGTGTAGCCGGTCACGCCCCACTCCAGCACCTTCGGCAGGTCGGGCCGCAGCCACCGCTGCCCGACCTTCCACGTGCCGCCTTCCTCCTTGTACAGCGCGGACACGACGGCGCCCGTCCTGGCGAGGATCAGCTCCGTCCAGCCGGCGCCGACCCGCACCTCCTTCGGCTTGGAGGCGCCGTCCACGGTCTCCTTCAACTCCACCCCTTCGGCCTTGTCCCCCGTGCCGGTGGTGACCGAGATCCAGTTCGGCTTGTCGTTGGACTGCGGCACGCGCAGCATCGCGCCGCCGAGGGAGAACTTGCGCCGGGGCGTGCCGCCCTTCCTGCCCTCGACCTTGAGCCTGGTGTGCAGGACGATGTCGCCGGCCAGCTCCTGGTAGACGAACGGGCCGCGGAAGGCGTCGAACCAGGTGGAGGTCGTGGGCTCCAGGTAGAGGGCGCCCTTCGCGGTGCCGTTCACGTCGAGCTTGGCGAGCCGGTCCGGGTCGCCCTGGGTGTCGCTCAGCCTGCTCCAGACGGCCAGCTCGGCGGCGCTGGAGAACTCGCTGGAGGCCGAACCCACCTCGCCGCCGGGGTCCGGGGCGCGGACGTCGGCCGCGGTGAGCGCCTTCGGCGCGGGAGGCCGGCTCGACGCCGCCGTGCCGCACCCGGCCAGGGCACAGGCGGCAAGCAGGGACACCGCGATCTTGGCTCTCATAATGGGACATTCTTGCGCGTCGCGGCGTCGGGCTACGATGCCGCCATGCGGTTCACGGCCATCGAGGCGGACGTCCGCGCCATGGTCTCAGACCCGCGCTGGGCGACACTCCCCCTCCCGACCAGGGCCAACGCCATCGCATCCCGAGCCCTGGCCACACCCGACGGCGGCAGGTGGATCTTCGGCGCGCACGCCCGCTGGTACCTCCAGGACCCAGGCGACGGCCGCTGGCACCTGTCGGCGCCGCCGCGCAACAGCCCCGCCCGCCTCGATCGCCACACCGGCGTCCTGCTGCCGCACCTGGTGCCCACCGGCCCCGACTTCGCCGCCGGACGCTGGTCCAGCCAGGCCTTCGTCGGCCCCGACGTGCCGCCGGCGCTCACCGCCGAGATCCGCGCGCTGGTCAGGGCGAACGGCAGGCGCTCGGTCGACGACTACCCGCTGACCTCCTTCCGCGACGTCTTCGCGAGCGACGTGCCGAGCACCGTGGCGGCCATCTGGGCGGCGATCATGTGGTGCGCCTACGCGCCCGCCTTCGACGGCAACGAGCAGCTCCTCTCGGTGTTCGGCGAGTACCTGGGCCGCCCGCTGCCGGGCGACGAGTGGGTGCGCTGGCTGCCGTCCCCGCCGCTGAAGTCCCTCGTCACCCTGTACGGCGAGCGCGTCCGCGCCGGCGCGCCCCGATCGGCGTTGCGCCTGGCCGCCCTCATGGCCGACACGGCGGGGATCCTGCGCGCCGACGCGCGCTTCCGTCCCCGGGCCGAGGCGCTCATCGCGATGCTGGAGCCGGCACTGCGCAACCCCTCCCTGGACCACCAGACGGCCACGGGCCCCCTGCCCCGCCCGATCCCCGCCCCGCCGTACGGGCCCGCCACCGGGTCGTTCCCCCCACCGCCTCCCGCAGGGTCCACCGGCGGCTTCCCTCCACCGCCTCCCGCAGGGTCCACCGGCGGCTTCCCGCACACCGCGGGCCATGGCACGGCCGGCCCGCACCCGGCCGCCTGGCACTCCACCGCGGGCGGGAGCGCGCCCGGCTACCAGGGCGCCGTGCCCTCCGGCCTCCACCAGCCGCCGCCCACGACCACGGAAGGGGCCGCACCTGGCTCCTGGGGCGATCCGAGCGGCCGGACTGGCTCCTGGCGCGACCCGGACACCACGACCGGCCCCTGGATCGAAACGGGCGCCACAACGGACCCCTGGCGGGACGCCGGCCCCACAGCCGGCCCCACAGCCGGCCCCACAGCCGGCCCCCAGAGCGGGACGACCGGCCCAGCGCACGGGACCGGCCCCGTGACAGGCGCGTGGATCGAAACGGGCGCCATGACCGGCCCCTCGCGCGAAACCGGCCCCACAACCGGCTCCTGGAGCGGGACGGGCGGCGCAGACCATGGATCCGGCCCCACCACCGGCTCCTGGAGTGGAGCAGGCGCCGCGACCGGCCCCTGGCGGGAAACCGGCCCCGCAGCCGGCTCCCGGACACCGAGTGGGGCCTCTCCCGGCGGCGTGGGCGGCGCTCAGGGCGGCGTGGGCGGGGCCGCGGCCGAGGCGGCGATCCGGAACGGGGCCGCCGCCGACAAGGCCCTGCGGCGGGCCTGGCTGTCCAGGGTGCCCGAGCACCTGGCGCGCGCCGTCCTGGCCGAGACCGACCCGGGCGAGCACTTCCGCCACACGGTCGGCGACCTCCTGGAGGCCGTGGCCTTCTCGTCAGATCCGCACCGGACGGCCGCCGCCCTGCTCGCCGCCGACCACGCCGACGCCCGCGAGGGCCTGCCGACCGTCGTCGCCTGGCTGGATCACCGCCTGCGCCACGCGCTCCGCGTCCAGTTGGCCGCGCCGCGCGGCGAGCAGACCGAGCCCGACGGGTTCGAGGTGGGCCCCCGCTGGCTCGACGCCGTACCGCCGACCAGGGACGGCGCGGCCGCGGTGCTGGGCGCCGCCTACGCGGCGGGGCTGGCGTGGTGCCGGCTGACCCGTACGCCGGTGCCCGAGCGCGGTTTCCCCGGGGCCGCCGCGATCGTGCACAGGCTCATCCATGAGCGCGACGATCCCCATCTAAACCACTAATCTCGCTATTTCACCCTTACTCGGTAAATATCACTCTTGGAACGGTATTCGCCGAATTGTGATCTCGGTTTCGGGAAATGATCCTTGTGGGGGCAGGATGGCGCCGCAAGGAATGACCCCGATGGGCCATGTCGCCAGAAGAGCCTCCGCCGTAACCTCGAAGAGGGTGTGGGCTGCGGAAGGAAGGACGACGCGGTGGGGCACGACGACCTGGACTCTCGGGTCCACGACCGTGTCGCGTTGGACGAGATTGCGCTCTACGCCGAGGTTCTGTCCGCCGTAGCCATCAGTGAACGGCGGCTCACCTTGGATGAGCTCGACGACGCGCTCGGATTGCGGACTTCGGCGAGCCGCTGAAGACCATCACATTGACCTAGTCCCGGACTCCCGCGGGGTCCGGGACACGGTTTTTCGGATGGCTCACCGAAGCCCGGAATGACTAGTCACGAACGAACGAGCCGCGCGATGGCCGCGGACGCCTCCTTGACCTTCGCCTCCGCCTCCGGCCCGCCGGTGTTGATCGCGTCGGTCACGCAATGGGAGATGTGCTCCTCCAGCAGCCCGAGCGCCACCGCCTGAAGCGCCCGCGTGGCCGCCGAGACCTGGGTGAGGATGTCGATGCAGTAGGCGTCGTCCTCCACCATGCGCTGCAGGCCCCGGATCTGACCCTCGATACGCCGCAGGCGGGTCAGATAGGCCTGCTTGTCTCCGCTGTACCCATGCATGCATCAAAGGTACCCAGTCAGCGCAGTTCGGCGATCAGCTCTTCCCAGAGCGTCGCGACCGCGTCCGCCGAGTGCCGGGAAGCGGTGTCGAGCGCTCCCGCGGCGAGCGACCTGCGCCTGCGGTCGTCGTCGATCAGCGTGAGCAGCGCCGCGGCGTACATCTCGATCTCGCCGTCGGGCACGAGGACGCCGTTGTAGCCGGTGATGATGTACTCGGCCGGGCCGCGGGCGCCGTCGAAGCCGACGACCGGCACGCCGCAGCCCATCGCCTCCAGGACCGCCATCCCGAGCGTCTCGGCCCGCGAGGTGGTGGCCACGATGGACGCCTTGGCGAACTCCCCCGCCAGGTCGGGCGTCGTCCCCATGAAGTAGACGTGGTTGTGCAGGTCGAGGTCGCGCACCAGGTCACGCAGCCGGCGTTCCTCCGGGCCGCCGCCGTACAGCCGCAGCCGCCAGTCGGGCCGCTTGTCGGCCACGATCGCGAACGCCCTGATCAGCCGGTCGTAGGCGCGGGTGGCGACCCAGCGCCCGCCGGTGGCCACGATCCTGTTGTCCATCCTGGACCGCGGCCACAGCCCTCCGGGCAACGCGTCGGGCACCGTGAGGACGGCGGGGGCGGCGCCCAGCAGCCGCTCCCAGTCCGCCCGCCCGCTGTCCGTGGCCGTCACCACCGCGTCGAGCCGCGGGTAGAACCGCTGCACCGGCCCCGGTACGGCAGGCCGCCCCCACTCCCGCGCGATCTTGAGCGTCTCCTTCGGCGCGTATCTGGCCGCCTGGACACTGATCGGTGGCCGGGTGGTGACCAGAACGTCACTCTTGAGCGTGCGAAGCAACCGCCACAACGCCACCTCCGTGCGCATCTGACCGCGCGGCAGCAGATGCCTGGCGCCCGGCCTGGCGTCGACGAGCGTACGCATCCGCACCTTGCCGCTGACGGCGAAGAACGGCTTCTCCTTCTGCCGCCTGACGCTGATCACCTCGACCTCGTGCCGCTCGGCCAGGTCGGAGGCCAGGTTGAGGGTGGAGCGGACGTCGCCGCGCATGCCGTACGCGGAGGGGAGCACGAAGCTGACCTTCACACGCCCACCTCGATCCGCAGCTCGTCGTCGGCGGTGTAGCAGGGCCGGACGGGCACGCCGTCCACGCGCATCGCCGGGTAGTGGAGGCGGCCGCGCTTGCCGTCCACGTCGTCGAGCCGGGAGGCCAGCCGCAGCGGGCTGGGAACGCCTTCCACCTCCAGCGACGGTTCCCACGTCCCCACGCCCTCGGGGTCGGCGGCGACCACGTCGACCAGCGAGACGGCGGCGTGGAAGCGCACCCCCTGCACGGTCGCGGCGGCGGCCACGGTCGCGGCGTCCTTCCCGCCCTCGGGAGGGTCCTTGACCGGGACGGGCTGCCTGCGGCGCAGGGCGATCCTGGCCTCGTGCCTGGAGTCGTCGTCGTCGAGCCCCGTGTAGGCCAGCAGGCCCGTCACCTCGAACCGGCCCTCCCTGAACCAGACCGCCCGCACCTCCGCGGCCGGCTCGGCGTCGGAGACCCTGAGCGCGAGGTAGCCGTTCCTGGTGCGGTAGGCCCGGTAGGCGACGGTCCGCTTCGACAGCGCGTAGGTGTCGAGATGGTCGAGGGAGAAGCCGGGGTCGACGCTCCTGATGCGGCTCCTGCCATCCTCCTGCCGCAGGTAGGTGTCCCAGCGGCCGGCCCCCAGGGTCAGCGGCGCGAGGGAGACCGCGAGCGTGGCGTCACGCGCCCGCACCGCCGTCGTGGCGAGCGCGACCTCCCGTTCCACGCCTGTCGCGCGGTGGCGCAGCACCAGCTTGGTGCCCGGGTCCAGCGGCCCTTCGATGGCGAGTCGCAGGGAGAGCACGTCAGCCAGGGTGACTTCCGCGTCCGTCACGACGACGCGCATCAGCAGCCCCCTCCCCGTCGAATGAAGCCATGCGACGTTGAGGTTACCGTGATTTTCCCGTTATGTGGAGAAAGGTTTTCGGCTTCGTCGCGCGTCTGACATGGGAAAGTCCGCAACACAGGGTGTTGCGGACTTCCGACTCAGCCCTTGACTGACTTGATCAGCAACTGGGCCACGTCCACGACTTCGAGCGTCTCCTTGGCCTCGCCGTTGTTCTTCTTCTCGTTGATCGCGTCGCCGAGCATCACCATGCAGAACGGGCAGGCGGTGGAGACGGTGTCCGGGTTCGTGGTCAGCGCCTCGTCCACCCGCTCGGTGTTGATGCGCTTGCCGATGCGCTCCTCCATCCACATGCGGGCGCCACCGGCTCCGCAGCAGAAGCCCCTGTCCTTGTGCCGGTGCATCTCCTGGGTCTGCACGCCGGGGACCTTCGACATGATGTCGCGCGGCTGGCTGTAGACCTTGTTGTGGCGGCCGAGGAAGCACGGGTCGTGGTAGGTGATCTTCTCCTCGATCGGGGTGATCGGGGTGAGCTTGCCCTCGTCCACGAGCTTGGCCAGCAACTGGGTGTGGTGCACGACCTCGTAGGTGCCGCCGAGCTGCGGGTATTCGTTGGCGAGGGTGTTGAAGCAGTGGGGGCAGGTCGCGACGATCTTCTTGACGCCCGCCTCGTTCAGCGTCTCGATGTTCTGCTGGGCGAGCATGTTGAACAGGAACTCCATGCCCAGGCGGCGGGCCGGGTCACCGGTGCACGCCTCGGCGGGGCCGAGCACCGCGAACTTCACGCCCGCGATGTGGAGCAGCTCGGCGACGGCCTTCGTGGTCTTCTTCGCCCGGTCCTCCAGGGCGCCCGCGCAGCCGACCCAGAACAGGTACTCGGTGTCCTCGGGCATCTTCTCGTCGATGAGCGTGACCTCGAAGTCGAGCTCCGCGATCCAGTCGGCCCGCTTCATCTCGGACATGCCCCACGGGTTGCCCTTGTTCTCCAGGTTCTTCACCATCACGCCCGCCTCGGACGGGAACGACGACTCGACCATCACCTGGTAGCGGCGCATGTCGAGGATGTGGTCGATGTGCTCGATGTCGACCGGGCACTGCTCGACGCAGGCGCCGCAGTTGGTGCACGACCACAGCACGTCCGGGTGGATGACGCCTTCCTCGCCGACCAGCGGCTTCTCCAGCAGCGCGAGCACGTCGGTGTCGGCGTGGCTGGTGTCGCCCTGCAGCAGGTACGGCGCGACCTTGAAGGCGTGGTCACGCTGGTCGAGGATGAGCATCTTCGGCGACAGCGGCTTGTCGGTGTTCCACGCGGGACACTGCGACTGGCAGCGGCCGCACTCGGTGCAGGAGTAGAAGTCGAGGAAGCCCTTCCAGGTGGTGTCGCCGATCTTGCCGCGGCCCAGCCGTTCGGGGTCGAGGTCCTCGTCCTCGAAGTCGACGGGCTTGCCGTCGACGCGCAGCTCCGGCGCGCCGCCGAGCCCGTCGGGCCGGCGCGAGAACAGCACGTTCAGCGGCGCGGTGAAGATGTGCAGGTGCTTGGAGTTCACCACGATGACGAGGAACACCAGCATGAAGCCGATGTGCAACAGCAGCGCGATCTCTTCGAGCAGGGAGCTGGCCGGCAGCACCTCGCCCAGGGCCAGCGACACGAACGCGCCGCCGTCGTAGGGGAGGTTGCCGTTGGCCGCCGCCGCGCCGCGGGCGAGGAACAGCGTCCAGATGATGTTGAAGATCATGAACAGGACGAGCCACGCGCCACCGAGGTGCGAGCCGGAGAAACGCGACTTGCGGCCCAGCGTCTTCGGGGAGTTCTTGATCCGGATCACCGCGAACGCGATCAGGCCGAGTACGCAGGCCACCGCGATGAAGTCCTGCAGGAAGCCCAGCACCGACCACTGCCCGATGAGCGGGATGTGGAAGTCCGGCCGGCCGGTGATCGCGCCCTGGATGATCGCGCCGTAGGCCTCGATGTAGACGGTCAGCAGGATGAAGAAGGCCCACATGACGAAGAAGTGCGCGACTCCCGAAGGCGTCCACTTCAGCAGCTTCTTCTGCCCGAAGACCTCGACGAGCTGCGCCTTGACCTCGGTGCCCACGTTGTCCTTGGCGTACTGGACGCGCTCGGGCGCGGGTGGGCCCACCGTGGCGAGCTTGAACAGGAACAGTGTCCGGCGGCCCGCGACGGCGACCGCTGCCACGGTCATCGCGAGCCCGATGATGGCGACCCAGAGCACGTGTCCTCCCACAGACTGCGTTGGCTGCCCACTATCCTACCGACGGGTAACTTTTGGTCGGTACGGCACCGCGACCATAGTAGAACGATGCTCTACGAGGCCAGATAGCGCTGTACGGCAGGACCGACCAGCTCCACCAGCTCATCGAGATCAGCCGAGGCCACCGGCTCGAGCCTGAGCACGTGACGCGCCAGCACCACCCCGATGAGCTGGGCGAACGCGGCCTCCATCCGCAGGTGCGAGATGCCCAGACCATCGGCCACCCGGTACAGCAGCGCGTTGGTGATGAACTCCCGCATCATGAGCGCCACCTGCTCGTTGGTCATGGCCGACCGCATGAGCGCGAGCACGGGCTCCCTGGCCTGCGCGTCGGCCGTGACCGTGAGGATCAGCCGGACCAGCCGCTCGCCCACCTCCTCGCGCGGGCCGTCCAGCAACCGGCCCAGCACGTCGTCGGGATCGATGGGCAGCCGCATGGCCTCGACGAACAAGCCCTCCTTGGTCGCGAAGTAGTGGTGCACGAGGGCGGGGTCGACCGCGGCTTCGCGGGCGATGCCGCGGACCGTCGCCTTGTCGAACCCCTTCTCGGCGAACACCTGCCTGGCCGCGGTGAGGATGTCGCCACGCGTGTCCGAGGCGCCCGGCCTGCGTCCTGTCCGGCGCTTGACCGTCATCCGCCGACCGCCAGGTAGACGCGCATCGGGACGGTGAGCACGCCGTCGGGAAAGACCCGCAGCAACTCGGCGCGCTGCAGCGCGACCAGCTCGTCGGCGGCCTCGGCGGGCATCGTCGCCATGTAGGAGTGGGAGCGCAGGTCGAGCAGGAAGGCGTCGACGGCGACCCGGCGCGTCCAGCGCAGCCAGCGCTCCTCGACCGGCAGCGCCTCCGCGATCTTCGGCATGTTCCACTCGGGCCGCGCCGGACCCCAGTAGGCGGCGCACGCCTCCGCCAGGCGGACCTCGTAGGCGGCCAGCCAGTCGGCACTGGCGGCGTCGGTGGTGTTCCACCAGGCGGCGACCCTCCCGCCGGGGCGCAGCACGCGCCGCGCCTCCGCGATCGAGACGGCGGGGTCGAGCCAGTGCCACGACTGGGCGTAGGTCACCAGGTCGGCGCCGCCGTCCCTGAGGGGCAGGGCGTTGCCGTCCCCCTGCACGGCCACCACGACACCCCGCGCCACCGGCCCGCCGTCACCGTCCGCATGGACACCGTCCGCGTGGTGCCCGTCCACGTGGTTCCCGGCCGTGTGATTCCCGGCCGGATGGTGCCCGTCCACGTGGTGCCCGGCCGTGTGTTGCCTGTCCGTGTGTTGCCTGTCCGTGTGGTTGCGCGCCATCAGCCGCGCCAGCATCTCGCGGCCGGGGTCGACGGCCACCACACGGGCACCGTGATCCCGCAGGGCACGCGCCGAGATGCCGGTGCCCGCGCCGACGTCGACCACCGTCGCACCCGCCAGCGCGACGCCGGACAGCTCCGTGAGCGCGTCGAACAGCTCACCCGGATAGCCGGGACGGCCCGCGTCGTAGGCGTCGGCGACCCGGTCGAACACCCTGCCAAGCGCGCGAGAGGGGCCAGTGACACTCATGAGAGGACTTTCCCCCGCGGCCCGCTCATCTAGACGCCGCGAGGTGCAGCCTGGCGAAGGCCAGCGCCTCCGCCAGATCGTCGATCCGTTCCGTACGGCTGGACGCCTTGCGCGTGTTGATCTCCAGCACCACCAGCCCGTCGAAGCCGGTGTTGGCCAGCCGTTCGAGGACCTGCGCGCACGGCTGGTCGCCCCTGCCGGGGACCAGGTGCTCGTCCTTGTTCGGCACGCCGACGCCGTCGGCCAGGTGCAGGTGCGCGAGCCGGTCGCCGAGCTTCACCGCCATCTCCATCGCGTCGGAGCCCGAGACCGCCGTGTGCGACAGGTCGAGGGTGACCTGGGGGAAGGCGTAGTCGATCGGATTCCAGTCGGGGGAGTACGGCACGACGTCGTTGCCTCGCGCCTTGAGGGGGAACATGTTCTCCACCGCGAAGACCACGTCGGTCTCGTCGCGCATCCTCGCCAGGCCGTTCTCGAAGTCGCGGGCGTAGTCACGCTGCCAGCGGAACGGTGGGTGGACCACGACCGTGCGCGCACCGAGCCGCTCGGCGGCCTTCTGCGCCTTCAGCAGCTTGGCCCACGGGTCGCGGCCCCACACGCGCTGGGTCACCAGCAGGCAGGGCGCGTGGATCGCGAGGACGGGGATCTCGTAGTGGTCCGACAACCGCTCGATGACGTCGATGTCCTGGCTGACGGGGTCGGCCCCCACCATGATCTCCACACCGTCGTAGCCGAGGCGGGCGGCCAGCTCGAAGGCGTCGGGGGTACGTTCCGGATATACCGAAGCAGTGGACAATGCGATCTTCGCATTGGGCACGCGGATGACATCTGCCACGCTGCCAGCCTACGCGCGAGGCCGTACCGTGGGGGCATGCCGCGCGTCGCCACCGGAGCCATCCCCAGCCCGAACATCTGGAACACCCCCGCGATCTACGAGCTGGAGAACCGCGCGGTCGACCCCGACGGCGCGGCCGACGCGGCGATGCGGGCGATCCGCCCCTGGGACGGCGCGACCGTGCTCGACATCGGCTGCGGCAGCGGCTACCACCTGCCGTCCTTCGCCGCCACAGCGGCCAGGGTGATCGGCGTCGAACCCCACGGCGACCTCGTCGACCTGGCCCGCCGCCGCTGCGACGGGCTCGCCAACGTGTCCGTCCACGCGGCCACCGCGCAGGCGCTGCCGGTGCCCGACGCCGGCGTCGACGTGGCCGTCGCCCGGTGGGCCTACTTCTTCGGCCCCGGCTGCGAACCGGGGCTGCGCGAGCTGTCCCGCGTCGTACGGCGGGGCGGCGCGGCGTTCGTGATCGACCTCGACGCCACGCGCGGCGACTTCGGCAGGTGGTTCCAGCGCACGGTGCCGACGTACTCGCCCGGCGCCGTGGAGGACTTCTGGTCCCGGCAGGGATGGCAGCGCGACGAGCTGGACCTGCGGATGGTCTTCGAGCGCCGGGCCGACCTCGAGGCGGTGCTGCGCATCGAGTTCGCGCCCGAGGTGGCCGAGGAGGCGATCCGGGAGACGACCGGAGTGGAGCTGGCCTACCCGAACGTCCTGCGCTGGCGCTACTTCTGACCGGCGCGGCGGGCGACCGGTCGTCCGATGGCGGCGTTTCGGACCGCTTGACCCTGACACTGGCGTCAACGTTTACCGTTGTGGCATGCGGATCGGAGAGCTGGCCGAACGGACAGGTGTGAGCGCTCGTTCCCTGCGCTACTACGAGAAGCACGGGCTCCTCAGCGCCCGCAGGGGAGCGAACGGCTACCGCGAGTACTCCCTCTCGGACGTGAAGCTGGTCAGCGAGATCCGCCAGCTGCTCACGGTGGGGTTCACGCTCGAGGACGCCCGCCCGTTCGTCGACTGCCTCCGCGCGGGTCACGCCTCGGGCAGCGCGTGCGCGGAGTCCGTCGCCGTCTACCGGCGCAAGCTGGCCCAGATCGACGAGGAGATCGGCGTCCTGCTGGCAAGGCGTGCGGAGGTGGCAGGACAGCTCACCCAGGCCTGCACCGGATGTTTCGCGAAGGAGAAGGCATGATCAAGCTGACGAGTGAGAACTTCGAGGAGCTCGTGCTCAAGAGCTCCGAGCCGGTCCTGGTGGACTTCTGGGCGGAGTGGTGCGGACCCTGCCGGATGGTGGCGCCCGTCCTGGACCAGATCGAGGCGGAGCACGGGCTGGCCATCGGCAAGCTCAACACCGACGAGAACCCCGAGATCATGACCAGGTACGGCGTGATGGGCCTGCCCACCCTGCTGCTCTTCGAGAACGGCGAGCCGGTGAAGCAGGTCGTCGGCGCGAAGCCCAAGCGCATGCTGGAAGCCGAGCTCGGCCTCTCCTGACCCCCGCCCCCTCTCCACGACGAGCCTCTCCCGGGAGGGGCTCTCACGCAGGACGTCCGGAACGCCTGGTCACCGTGACAGCGCCCGAGGCCGCCGCGTCCCGGCTGCGGCCGATTGTCGGCCACGCAGGCTAGCCTGCTCCGCATGGCACCGAAGACCGCACAGAAGCCCGGTTACCGCTGCGCCGAGTGCGGCTGGCGCACCACCAAGTGGGTCGGCAGGTGCGGCGAGTGCCAGGCGTGGGGCACGGTCGACGAGGAGGGCGCCCGAGCGGGGGTCCACGTGGTGCAGCCCGGCGCCACCAGCGGCCCCGCCGTACCCATCGGTGACGTCAAGGCGGAGATCGCCACCGCCCGCCCGACCGGCGTGAGCGAGCTCGACCGCGTCCTCGGCGGCGGGCTGGTGCCGGGCGCGGTCCTGCTGCTGGCGGGCGAGCCGGGCATCGGCAAGTCCACGCTGCTGCTGGAGGCCGCCGCCCGCATCGCCGAGTGGACCACCGTCCTCTATCTCACGGGCGAGGAGTCGGCCGCCCAGGTCCGGCTGCGCGCCGACCGCATCGGGGCGATCCGCGACAAGCTCTACCTCGCCGCCGAGACCGAGCTGTCGGCGCTCATGACCCATGTGGAGAAGGTCCAGCCGCAGCTCCTGATCGTCGACTCGGTGCAGACGGTCGGCTCCGCGCAGGCCACGGGCGTCCCTGGCGGCGTGACGCAGGTGCGGGAGGTGGCCGCCAATCTCGTACGGCTGGCCAAGGAGCGCAACATGGCCACCGTCCTGGTCGGCCACGTCACCAAGGAGGGCTCGATCGCCGGCCCCCGCACCCTCGAGCACCTGGTCGACGTGGTGCTCAGCTTCGAGGGAGACCGCCACTCCAGGCTGCGCATGGTCCGCGCGATCAAGAACAGGTTCGGCCCGACGGACGAGGTCGGCTGCTTCGACCTCCACGACCGCGGCATCGAGGGCATCACCGACCCCAGCGGCCTGTTCGTCTCGCGCCGCAGCGAGCCGGTGCCCGGCACCTGCGTCACCGTCACCGTCGAGGGCACCCGACCGCTGCCCGCCGAGGTCCAGGCGCTGGTCGCGCGCACCGAGGCGCAGCAGCCGCGCCGCACCTCCTCCGGCCTCGACCCCTACCGGGTGCAGATGATCCTGGCCGTCCTCGAACGCAGGCTCAACGCCAGGCTGGGCGGCTGCGACGTCTTCACCGCCACCGTCGGCGGCATCAAGCTCGCCGACCCCGCCGTCGACCTGTCGGTCATGCTCGCCGTGGCCAGCGCGGCGGGCGACAAGCCGCTTCCGCAAGGGCTCGTCGCGCTGGGCGAGGTGGGGCTGGCGGGCGAGCTCAGGCCGGTGCGCGACGTCCGCCGCCGGCTGTCGGAGGCCGCGCGGCTGGGGTTCAAGCGGGCACTGGTGCCCCGGGGCTCACTGGAGGAGGGCGGCAGCCGTCCCCGTCCGGGTGAGCAGCGCGCGCTGGTCCCGGTGGGGCCGGTCGCGTTCGCTCCCGGGTTCGAGGTGATGGAGGCGGAGAACGTCTGGGACGCCCTCACCCACGTCACCTGACCACCCCGCCCAGCCGGCCGCCGGTCCCGCAACGGTTGCATAACGACTACGTGGTCGGGGCGGCCACCGTCGTGTGCCGCGACGTCGGTTAAGGAAATGAAAGGGCGCGACACGGGCAGGAGAAGGGCGGCTGCACGATCCGACGTGACGGCGCCCAGCCCCGTGGGCCCGCAGTAGCGTGATGGACGGCGCGGGACCGGCGGACCACGGTGGCCTGTCGTCGGCGTGCCGTACGGGCAGGAGCGGGACGGCCCCGGAGCCGGGACCCCCTGACCGGCGGCGGCAGGGCGACGAAGGCGGGTCGTCCTGCGGGAACGACCTGTCCATCCGAGACGACGTCCGGATGAGGATGGGGTTCATGAGACTACGGGTACGGCACACAGGTTGGCCGGTAAGCTGGATTTTGACTAGGACACGGGGGTCAGGTGGCAAACGACAGGAGTCTTGACGACCGTCGTCGCACAGCCCTCGCCTCGGTTGCCCCGGGCACTCCACTGAGAGACGGTCTGGAGCGCATTCTGCGCGGCCAGACGGGCGGGCTCATCGTCCTGGGCTACGACAGCGTGGTCGAGGAGCTGTGCAGCGGCGGGTTCGAGCTCGACGTGGAGTTCTCCGCGACGCGGCTGCGCGAGCTGGCCAAGATGGACGGCGCGATCGTGCTGCGCAGCGACGATCACAAGATCGTGCGGGCCGCGGTGCACCTCGTGCCCGACCCCGCCATCCCCACCGACGAGTCAGGCACCAGGCACCGTACGGCGCAGCGCGTCGCCCGGCAGACCGGCTTCCCGATCATCGCGATCAGCAAGTCGATGCGGATCATCGCCCTCTACCTCGACGGCATCCGCTACGTCCTGGAGGAGTCGGCGGCCATCCTGTCCAAGGCCAACCAGGCCCTGGCCACCCTCGAACGCTACAAGCACCGCCTCGACGAGGTGTCCGGCACGCTGTCGGCGCTGGAGATCGAGGATCTGGTCACGGTCCGCGACGTGGCCTCCGTCGCCCAGCGCCTGGAGATGGTGCGCCGGATCTCCGAGGAGATCCAGGGCTACGTCGTCGAGCTCGGCACCGACGGCCGCCTGCTGTCCCTGCAGCTGGACGAGCTGGTCGCCGGGGTCGACTCCGACCGCGAGCTGATCGTGCGCGACTACCTTCCCGCGTCGGTGACGCGGACCAAGCGCAAGGTCACCGACGTCCTCAACGGTTTCGACGCGCTGTCGGCGAGCGAGCTGCTCGACCTGTCCGCCGTGGCGCGGGTGCTGGGGCGCGGGGCGAACGAGACGCTCGACAGCCCGGTCAGCCCGCGCGGGTTCCGGCTGCTGGCGAAGGTTCCGCGGCTGCCCGCGACGGTCGTCGACCGGCTGGTCGACCATTTCGGCGGGCTGCAGAAGCTGCTGGCGGCCAGCGTCGACGACCTGCAGGCGGTCGGCGGCGTGGGCGAGTCGCGGGCCAGGAGCGTGCGCGAGGGCCTGTCGCGGCTGGCCGAGTCCAGCATCCTCGAACGCTACGTCTGACCCGCCCTAGCGGAGGTGGAAGACCGCCTTCGGGCTGCGCAGGCCACCCTTTCGCACCACCGCGACGTACGTGCCGGGCAGCGCGCCGGCCCGCGTGCCCGAGCAGTCGACGCCCGAGCGGCGCCGGTCCCATTCCAGGCTGTGGACGTACGGGATGCCGCGCTCCAGCTTGCGGACCTCGACGCCTTCGCCGCTCACGCAGTCGGCCGTCGACCACACCCGGTCGTTGCCCGACGTGATGCGGATCTCCATCGCCCGCGGCCCCACGTCCGCGGTGCACATGACCGGGCCGGTGTTCACCAGGGTGAGCATGAAGGTGGGACGAGCCTGCGCCGGATAGACCTCCTGCCGCTGCTCCAGGTTGAGGACCAGGTCCTTCTCCTCGCACGGCAGGCCCGCCCTGCGCACCGGCGGTGCCGGGGTGGGCTTGGGCGAGGGTGCGGCGGAGGGCGTCACACGGGTCTTCGACGGCTGCGGCGTCGGCGTGGCCGTCACGGAGGGCAATCCCGCCAGAACCTGCTCCACCCCGGGCTGCGAGGGCTTCCCGGCGTTCGACGCGTGCTCGGGCCCACCCGTGGCCGAACACGCCCACGCCACGAAGGCCACCACGACCAGCACCCCGACGAGTACGGTCATGCGCCGCCGCCAGTAGACATCCCCAGGGACGCCGCGCAGGGTATCCGGTTCCATACCCCCAGAATGCTGAAGCCGCCGTGCACGCAGGGTGACGACACGCCGTAACCCACTAGTCTGAGCGGGTGGCCGACCCGAACCTCCTACGAGAGCCGATTCTCGACTGGTACGCCGACAATGCCCGCGATCTCCCCTGGCGCCGCCAGGACGCCACCCCCTGGGGCATCCTGGTCAGCGAGATCATGCTCCAGCAGACGCCCGTCGTGCGCGTCCTGCCGGCGTGGCAGCAGTGGATGGAGCGCTGGCCCACCCCCGCCGACCTCGCGGCGGAACCCCCCGGCGAGGCCGTACGCCACTGGGGCCGCCTCGGCTACCCGCGCCGGGCGCTGCGCCTGCACGCCTGCGCCAGGGCGATCACCACGGAGCACGGCGGATCGGTGCCGTCCGACCACGCGACGCTGCTCTCGCTGCCCGGCATCGGCGAGTACACCGCCGCCGCCGTGGCGAGCTTCGCCTTCGGCGGCAGCCATCCGGTGCTCGACACCAACGTCCGCCGCGTGCTGGGCAGGGCCGTCCGCGCTGAGGAGTACCCGCCGGCCGCCACCACCGCCGCCGAACGCCGCCTCGCCCAGGACCTCCTCCCCGCCGTGGGCGCGCCCGTCTGGGGCGTGGCGGTCATGGAGCTCGGCGCCCTGGTCTGTACGGCCCGCGGCCCCCAGTGCGAGCGCTGCCCGATCATCACGCAGTGCGCCTGGCGGCTCGCCGGGAAGCCGCCCGGCCAGGCACGCAAGGGGCAGACCTACGAGGGCACCGACCGGCAGTGCAGAGGCCGTCTCCTGGCGGTGTTGCGCGCGGCGCACGGGCCGGTGCCCAAGGCGGCGCTCGACGCGGTATGGGACGAGCCGGTCCAGCGGGAGCGGGCGCTCGACGGCCTGATCACCGACGGCCTGGCCGAGGTCCTGGACGACGGAACCTACCGCCTGCCCACCTGACCCGCCCGGGGTACGCCCCCGCCTCGGGCCCAGGGCCCGGTTCAAGCCTGGACCCGCCGTCCTGGGGTCGGTGTCCGAAACCGCCGCCCGCCATCCCGGGGTCAGCGTTCCTGGGCCGCCCGCCGCCCTGGGGTCGGCGTTCCTGGGCCGCCCGCCATCCCGGGGTCAGCGTTCCCGAGCCGCCGCCCGCCGCCTTGGGGTCGGCGTTCCTGGGCCGCCCGCCGTCCCGGGGTCGGCGTTTCCAGGGCGCGGTGGAAAGGAGAGAGGTCAGGCGGCGAGCTGGAGGCCCAGCGAGGTGAGGTTCGTGCGGGCCCAGTCGAGTTCCTCGGCCAGCATCGACACCAGCGCCCCCGGCCCCTTGGCACGTCCCGGCACCGCCAGGTTGTGCGTCTCAACCTCGATGTGCGCCGTGCCGTTGACCGCGCCCGACAGGATCGCCGTCAACGTGTCGTGCAGAACCGCGCCCGTGTCGGTGTGGTTGTGCACGTGCCCCAGCTTGACCACCGGCGCTCCGACCTCGGCGAGCCCGCGCAGCGCGGCGCCGGGCTCCTCGCCGCCGCCGCAGGCCAGGTGGCAGGCGTCGAGGCAGACGCCGAGATGCTCGGAGTCGATGCCGCCCACCCGCTCGACGGCCTGCTCGGTCGTCTCGAGGACGCATCCCGGCCACGGCTCGAACCCCACGCGGATCGTCTTGCCCGTGACGCTGTGGATGCCGCGCAGCTCGCGGGCCAGCCGCTCCAGCCGGCGCGTCGCGATGGCGTGCAGGTCGGCGGGCCAGTCACGGCGCCAGCCGATCGGGATGGTGGAGATGCTGCCGAACCGCACGTCCTCCGGCAGGAGGAAGGCGAGGATCTTGGCGAGCGCCATCGTGTAGCGGTAGCGCTCGGGCTTGGCCCAGTCGGGACCCGGCACGTCCTGGTTGCGGCCGCCGGTGCCGTTGAGGCTGACCACCTCGAGACCGCGTTCCTCGAGGGAGCGGCGCAGCCGTACCAGCTCGATGCGGTCGGCGATCAGATGGTCGGCCACGGTGGGCGACAGCCACAGCCCGACGCCCATCCGGTCGACGCCCAGGCGCTTGCGCACCGGGACGGCGTAGCGGGTCAGGTGGGCGATGAGGTTCTCGAGGTCCTCCGCGGGGTGCACGCCGGCGTTGTACGCCAAGTGAACGAGCGTTCCGTCGTCGTGACGCAGGCGCATCGGCTTCCTCCACGGCTTGCACTGGGTGTTGTGTCCGTCGCTCGGACGTGTGCCGAGCTTGCCCGCCGGACCGGGGCCTCCGCGTCCGCCCTGAGTTGACTTCCGACTACGCCTCAGGGATGAGCCCCAACCTAGGGACGCCTTCTTGTGGGTCACTTGTGCGGGACTTGGCGTGCTTTGCTCTACGGATTGTAGTACTACTTCTCGTGGCGGTATAGCCGAACCCAACCTGGAGTCACCAATCTGACATCAAACCGATGCCCACCCCAGTAACGCGACCCATCCCCGCCCGCCCCCGTCCGGCGCGCCCTCTCCGCCCCCCGTTCGACAAGCCGGCCCACCGCCCCGCACACTCTCCGCCCTCTTCCCGGCACGGCAAGCCGGTCTGCCGCCCCGCAGCCTCTCCCTCCCTGTACGGCAAGCCGGTCTGCCGCCCCCGCGGTCACGGGGTCCCGCCCGTCGCAGGCGCGCCGCCCAGCAGGACTTCGCTCCCCTCCCCAACGGACGGGAGTGATAACCCGCACACCCCAGGCTCGGGCACTCCATCACTGCGGCAGGCGTCGGAAAACTTCCCGCCGCCGGGGCAGGTGTCGGAAACTCCCACCCTAGGCAGGCGTCGGGCACCCCCAATCCCCTGCGACAGACGCCGGGAACCCCCCACCGCTGCGGCAGGCGTCGGGCACCCTCAACCCCTTGAGACAGACCCCGGGAATTCCCCCAGGCTCGGGCACTCCATCGCTGGGCGCAGGCGTCGGACCGGCGCGGGGAGAGCGAACGGTCGGCACGACGGAGAACCTCGGGGAGAAACGTCCGCAGGGTGGAAGGAATGGCGCCCCCAGAGACCGCCGCCCGGGAGACCGCCCTCGAGAGGTCGCCGACGGGGAGGCCGCCCCGAGAACCCGCCTAAGAAACCGCCGACGAGAACCCGCCGCCCGAGAGACCGCCCCGAGAGACCGCCGCCCAAGACCGCCGCCCAAGAACCCGCCGCCCGAGAGACCGCCCCGAGAGACCGCCGACCGAGAGGCAGGCCGGGGCGGCGGCGGCTGAACACGCAGCAGGGCCCGCGTGGGTATCCCACGCGGGCCCTGGCAAACCCAGCGCTTAGTTCTGGATCGGCTCCGCGATCGCGGCCGCCGAGTCGGGAACGCGCGAGGCGGTCTCGCCGACGAAGACGAACTTGGCGTTGTCGCCCTCGCCCTCGATGTCGACCTTGATCACCTGGCCGGGACGCAGCTCGCCGTACAGGATCTTCTCCGACAGGGAGTCCTCCAGCTCGCGCTGGATCGTACGACGGAGCGGACGGGCGCCCATCACCGGGTCGTAGCCGCGGTCGGCCAGCAGCTGCTTGGCGGCGGGCGAGACCTCGAGCCCCATGTCGCGGTCCTTCAGCCGCTCGCTCACCTGGGCGAGCATCAGATCGACGATCTGGATGATCTCCTTCGGCGTGAGCTGGTGGAAGACCACGATGTCGTCGACACGGTTGAGGAACTCGGGCCGGAAGTGCTGCTTGAGCTCCTCCTGGACCTTCGACTTCATCCGGTCGTAGTTGGACTCGGCGTCGTTGGACTTCGCGAACCCGACCCCGATGCCCTTGGAGATGTCGCGGGTGCCGAGGTTGGTGGTCATGATGATGACCGTGTTCTTGAAGTCGACCACCCGGCCCTGGGCGTCGGTCAGGCGACCGTCTTCCAGGATCTGCAGCAGCGAGTTGAAGATGTCGGGGTGGGCCTTCTCGATCTCGTCGAACAGGACCACGGAGAACGGCTTGCGCCGCACCTTCTCGGTCAGCTGGCCGCCCTCTTCGTACCCGACGTAGCCGGGCGGGGAGCCGAACAGCCTGGAGACGGTGTGCTTCTCCATGAACTCCGACATGTCCAGCATGATCAGAGCGTCTTCGTCGCCGAAGAGGAACTCCGCCAGAGCCTTGGACAGCTCGGTCTTACCGACGCCCGAGGGGCCGGCGAAGATGAACGAGCCGCCGGGACGGCGCGGGTCCTTCAGACCGGCGCGGGTACGCCGGATGGACCGCGACAGGCCCTTGATGGCGTCGTCCTGGCCGATGATCCGCTTGTGGAGTTCGTCCTCCATGCGGAGCAGGCGCTGCGACTCCTCCTCGGTCAGCTTGAAGACCGGGATGCCGGTGGCGGTGGCCAGGACCTCGGCGATGAGCTCCTGGGTGACCTCGGCCACGACGTCCATGTCGCCGGCCTTCCACTCCTTCTCCCTGCGCTCGCGCTTGAGCTGGAGCTGCTTCTCCTGGTCGCGGAGGGCAGCCGCCTTCTCGAAGTCCTGCGCGTCGATCGCGGACTCCTTGTCGCGGCGGACGTTGGCGATCTTCTCGTCGTACTCGCGCAGGTCCGGCGGAGCGGTCATCCTGCGGATGCGCATCCGGGAACCGGCCTCGTCGATGAGGTCGATCGCCTTGTCGGGAAGGTAGCGGTCGCTGATGTAGCGGTCGGCCAGCTGCGCGGCGGCGACCAGCGCGTCGTCGGTGATCGACACGCGGTGGTGCGCCTCGTAGCGGTCGCGCAGACCCTTCAGGATCTCGATCGTGTGGCTGAGCGACGGCTCGGCCACCTGGATCGGCTGGAAGCGGCGCTCCAGCGCGGCGTCCTTCTCGAGGTACTTGCGGTACTCGTCGAGCGTGGTGGCGCCGATGGTCTGCAGCTCGCCGCGGGCCAGCATCGGCTTGAGGATGCTGGCGGCGTCGATCGCGCCCTCGGCGGCGCCCGCGCCCACGAGCGTGTGCAGCTCGTCGATGAACAGGATGATGTCGCCTCGGGTGCGGATCTCCTTGAGCACCTTCTTCAGGCGCTCTTCGAAGTCACCGCGGTAGCGGGAGCCGGCCACGAGCGCGCCCAGGTCAAGCGTGTAGAGCTGCTTGTCCTTCAGCGTCTCGGGCACCTCACCCTTGACGATCTTCTGTGACAGGCCCTCGACGACGGCGGTCTTGCCGACGCCGGGCTCGCCGATGAGAACGGGGTTGTTCTTGGTCCTCCTGGAGAGGACCTGCATGACCCGCTCGATCTCCTTCTCACGGCCGATGACCGGATCCAGCTTGCCCTCGCGGGCCGCCTGGGTCAGGTTGCGGCCGAACTGGTCGAGCACCAGGGACGTGGACGGCGCGGACTCCTGCGGGCCACCCGCGGCGGCCGGCTCCTTGCCCTGGTAGCCGTGGAGCAGCTGGATGACCTGCTGCCGCACACGGTTGAGATCGGCTCCAAGCTTGACCAGCACCTGGGCAGCCACACCCTCACCCTCGCGGATGAGCCCGAGCAGGATGTGCTCGGTGCCGATGTAGTTGTGGCCCAGCTGCAAAGCCTCACGGAGCGACAGCTCAAGAACCTTCTTGGCCCGCGGGGTGAACGGAATGTGCCCCGACGGAGCCGATTGGCCCTGGCCGATGATCTCCTCGACCTGCTGGCGCACACCCTCAAGGCTGATGCCGAGGCTCTCCAGAGCCTTGGCGGCTACGCCCTCACCTTCATGGATCAAGCCAAGAAGAATGTGCTCAGTGCCGATGTAGTTGTGGTTGAGCATCCTGGCCTCTTCTTGGGCCAAGACGACAACCCGCCTCGCTCGGTCGGTGAACCTCTCGAACATCTCGTCGCTCCTCACAGAGCGGTCAGTCAGGCCGGTAAATCCGGTCCCGTCCTCCCGCATGCTAGCCCTGGCTCGGCGAACCGCTGACACGCTCTATAGCAGAGACGTTCCCCGAGAGCAGGGCGTTCACCCTCCATCCAACTACCTACAGGGGGTGCTGTGTTCCCGATACGCCGCAAGCGAACGACGTTTAGAGCATGAGCCACCGGCCGCACGACATGCCCGGTTTTCACCGGCAAACACGATCATGCGCTTATGGCGATCTCCGGGGTTCTAGGCGATCGGCATAAGCGCATGATGTCAGTGGGCTTGTTCGTACTTCTCCACGATCGCGGAGGAGATGCGGCCGCGCTCGCTGACCTGGAGGCCGTGGGCCTTGGCCCACTGCCGAATCTCGGAGCTCTTCTCACGGCTCATGGAACGTGCTCCGCCACGCACCCGGCGACGGGCCGCAACGGCACCCGACTTGCGGGCGGACGTCACGAAAGGCGACAGCGCGTCCCGCAGCTTCTTGGCGTTAACGTCGCTGAGGTCAATCTCATACGACGCGCCGTCAATGGCGAAGCTGACCGTCTCATTGGCCTCGCCCCCATCGAGGTCATCGATGAGAATCTCCTGGATCTGCTTGGCCATCTACGGAATCCTTTCCCGGCGCATTGTTTCATTCGCGTGCCAAACATATACCCGGAAAGGCGACGAGACAATTCAGCGCTTCGCGGATTCCCTGACTCCCGGGTCAGTTCGGTCCCCGGACGGACCCGTCCTGTTTGGACGGCGCCCGACGGCTGCATTCCGCCCCACGCCGCCTCATGGGGTTTGTGGGAGACGCGCCCTTTATGCACGTGCCGCCCTGCGACGGACGGGACAGCTGTTGTCGACTCTCCGCCCCGACGATAGCGCCAAAGGGAGCGCCACCTGGCGGGGTGTGTGCCACCTAGCCTAATGCCAGTCTCTCCAGAGTTCTTACCCGATCGCCCGGAAAATCCTGAAAAATCGGCGTCTGGGGGCAGATGCACACTTCAGCGAGGGTCTTTGATCACCAACGAACCCGCCCACCGGTCGTGCAACCCCTGCTGGAGGGGCTTGTCGATCAAGATAGACAGTCCGACGGCGAACACCAGGATTCCGACAACGACATTGGCGCCAGGAATCCCCGCGAGCGCGATCGGCCCGGGATAGAGCAGCGCGCGTTTCGCCAGATCCTCCGGCCCCAGCCGCCGCCCCGGGGCAGGCGCCAGCCTTATCTTCATGATCGCCTTCCCGAAGGTACGGCGCCGCCGGTAATGGACCAGGCAGTCATAGCCCGCATAACCCAGCCCCACGGCCAGCCAGGCCAACAACCTCGGCAACCGGTCGCCATACACCTCAAGCAGGCCGACAGTCCGCAACAAACCCCAGGCCGTGATGAACAGAATGTAATAGAGAACCCCGACGACGAGAGCCTCAATGCTTCGCGCGACGAGCCGTTCCCACCAATCGGCCGGTACGGCCGGCACTCCTGGCGGCGGCGCGACCATAAGCCCCATTCTGTACGCCGGCCGGCCGCGATTACAGTGCCAGGGACGCGAAAACGGGGGCCGGCGCGACGCCGGTCCCCGTTTTTTCGGTATCCGCTTACTTGATCTTCACGACCACGGTGCCGGCGAACTTGTCGGCGAAGGTCTGCTGCAGCGGCTTGTCCCAGAGGTGGGAGGCGCCGTTGACGCCGATCGCGGCGAAGGCCAGCAGGCCACCGAGGATCGGGATGGCGTTGAGGATCACGCCGCCCCAGGTGATGCCGGCCCGCTTGATGGCGGAGTCGCTCTCCAGACCGCCGGGGGGCAGCGAGCCGCCGACCGGGACGATCTTGATGCCCATGATCATCTTGCCGACCGTCTGCCCCTTGGACTTGGTCAGCAGGAACTCGTAGCCCACGTAGAACAGCGCCGCGAGGACAGCGAGGATCGCCGCGAGGACGAGCGGGTTCATGCCGGTGAACGTGCCGGTGGCGAGGTCGTAGCTCGGGCCCGCGACCATGAACAGGACCGTGCTCACGATGACCCAGAAGACCCCGAAGATCACGCCGTCGACGATGCGGGCGACCAGGCGCTGCCACCACTCGGCGAGCGGGGCGGGTGCGCCGGGCGGCTGCAGTCCGGCCGGCGCGCCGTACGGCTGGCCGTAGCCGGGCTGGCCGTAGGCGGGCGGCTGCTGCTGGCCGTAACCGGGCTGGTAGGGCTGCTGCTGGCCGTAGGGCGAGGACTGGCCGTAGCCGGGCTGCGACTGGCCCTGCTGGCCGTAGCCCTGCTGACCGTAGCCGGGCTGCTGGCCGTAACCGGGCTGCTGACCCGAGGAGGGCTGGCCGTAGCCAGGCTGCTGGCCGGACGCCGGCTGGCCGTACCCGGGCTGCTGCTGGCCATAGCCGGGCTGCCCGTACTCCGGCTGCTGGCCGTACTCCGGCTGCTGGCCCGAGGAGCCGTGCTGCTGGCCGTAGCCCTGCTGCCCGTACTCGGGCTGCTGGCCGGAGGAGGCCTGCTGCTGACCGTAGCCCTGCTGGCCGTACTCGGGCTGCTGGCCCGAGGCGTACTGCTGGCCGTAGCCCTGCTGACCGTACTCGGGCTGCTGGCCCGAGGCGGCCTGCTGGCCGTAACCGGGCTGGCCGTACTGCTGGCCGTAGCCCTGCTGACCATAAGGCTGCTGGCCGGAAGCGGGGGGCTGCTGGCCGTAGCCCTGCTGACCCGAGGAGGGCTGGCCGTAGCCGGGCTGCTGGCCGGACGCGGGCTGGCCGTAGCCCTGCTGTCCATAGCCGGGCTGCTGCTGGCCGTAGCCCTGCTGGCCCGAGGAAGGCTGGCCGTAGCCGGGCTGCTGCTGGCCGTAGCCCTGCTGACCGTAGCCCTGCTGGCCGTAACCGGGCTGCTGGCCGTAGCCCTGCTGGCCATAGGCCTGGTCGGGCTGGCCCTGTGACGGTTGACCGTAGCCGCCGCCCTCATGGCGATAGCCGACGATCGTCACGTCAGGATCCGGCTGCTCGCCAGGGCGTCCTGCGTTCTGCTGACCGTATCCGGAATTGTCGTCAGGTTGGTCCGGGTACGGCGGCTGTCCGGTGCTCACCGTGTCACCTCGCTTCGATGGCGCATGTGGCACATGTCAGGACACATGCTTGCTGTTGCCCAACGTATCGACATGAGTATCAACAATCACCTTTCCTCTTGGTCAACGCCGTAGTCAACTGCGTCCAGATGAAGCAGCATCCTGGTGTTGCCAAGGGTGTTGGGCTTGACGTGCTCGAGGTCCAGAAACTCGGCCACACCCTCGTCGTAGGAGGCCAGCAGCTCGGCGTAGACCTCGGGTGATACCGGCGTTCCCTGGATGGGCACGAAGCCGTGTCGGGCGAAGAAGTCGACCTCGAACGTCAGACAGAAGACCCGGCGAAGGCCCAGGTCGCGAGCCGTTCTCACGAGCGCGGTAACAATACGGTGACCGACGCCTGAACCTTTGGCCGCGGGATCGACGGCGACCGTGCGAATTTCGGCGAGGTCCTCCCACAGCACATGGAGCGCGCCACAGCCGACCACCTGGCCGCCGCGCTCGGCGACCCAGAACTCCTGGACGTCCTCGTACAGCGTGACCGTGGCTTTTTCGAGAAGCTTGCGGCCCGCCCCCGCGTAGATGTCGACCAGGCGCTTGATCGACCTGACGTCCGGCGTGCGGGCGCGCCGTACGACGATCTCGGTGTCCTGCATTGGGCGCTCGACGACCTGCTCCATGGCCCTTCAGCGTACCGAGCTTGTTTCGGCCCATCCCTAACTACCATCACATGACCTCACGTAGTGAGGCGAGCACGCTCCGCATCGGCGCACGACATGCCCGACAAATCTCTGCCAATCCGGGCAAAGGGCACGCAATGCCCTGGTTGATCAGGCTTTTACGTGACCCGCCCGTGATCCTTTGTTTGCGCATCCTCTACTGGATCCGTAGTTCTGGTTGAGCACGAACCTGGCTTGCACTAGTGTCCAGCGACGATGTCACCCACGCAGCCAGGCGTGGGTGACGCGCCTAATCCCCCACCACGGGGAGCCGGGGACCCGCCGGCGGACCACCGACCGCCACAGGGGTGAGTCCGAGTCCGTGCTCGGTAGGGCTGCTCCGGCCCGAACCCGTCAGCTAACCCGGTCGGCGGCTACGAGAGGAGCTGGTTGGTGAAGCGCAGGCGCACTCACGAGGGGAAGTCCGCGGGCAAGCACGCCCGCCCCCACGAACCGGGCTCCCCCAGGAAGCGGTTCGCCGTCGTGAGCGCCGCGATGGCCGTCCTCGCCCTCGCCATGCCGCTGAGCCCGGCCGCCGCCGACCCCAAGCCGACGCTCAAGGAGCTCGCCGAGCGCGTCGAGAAGATGCACAACGACATCGAGACGCTCACCGAGCAGTACAACGGGCAGCGCGAGAAGCTCAAGGGCGTCAAGAAGTCCGCCGAGACCGCCAAGAAGGTCCTGGCCACCAGCGAGGCCGATCTGGCCGCCAAGCGCGCCCGAGCCACGCTCGTGGCCGAGAGCACCTACATGTACGGCGGCCTCGCCGACGGCCTGGCCTTCACCTCGTCGGCCGACCCCGACTCCTTCCTCGACGCCGCCGCCACCTCCTACGCCCTCGGCCAGCAGCAGGGCCAGGAGGTCAAGGAGCTCGCCGAGTCCATCGCCGCCGCCGAGAAGGCGAGGTCGACCGCCAAGACACGCCTGGCCGAGGTCCAGAAACTCGTCAACGACCTCGGCAGCAAGCGCGACAAGATCACCTCGATGGTCGCCAAGACCGAGAGCAGCCTGTTCCGGCGCGCCCTGGGCGAGGCGGGACGGCCGGGCACCCGCGCCAGCAGGGTCAACCTGCCCATCATCGGCAGCGGCAAGGCCGCGCAGGCCGCCCGCTGGGCGCTGACCCAGCAGCTCAAGCCGTACGTGTGGGGCGCCGAGGGGCCGAGCTCCTTCGACTGCTCGGGCCTGGTCATGGCCGCCTACCAGCAGGTGGGCATCAGCCTGCCGCACTACACCGGCGACCAGTGGACGGCCGGCACCCACATCTCGCGCGAGCAGCTACGCCCCGGCGACCTGGTCTTCTTCTACAACGACCTGCACCATGTGGGCATCTACATCGGCGGCGGGATGATGGTGCACGCGCCCCGCACGGGTGACGTCGTCCGGGTCGCCGCGATCGCCAACAGGCCGTTCGCGGGAGCCGTACGGATCGCCGACTAGATCAGTCGTCGGCGCGCGGCCCAGGCCACGGCCTCGATGGCCGTGGCGACGCCGATCCTGTCGCAGATGACGCGCAGGCGGCGGCGGACCGTGCGGCCGCTGATCTCCAGCGTTCTGCCCACGCGGTCGACCGTGACACCCTTGGCCAACTCCGCGAGGAGATCCAGGTCGTCCTGGCTCAACACGACT
This sequence comes from Nonomuraea sp. NPDC003804, assembly GCF_040610675.1. Lineage (NCBI taxonomy): Bacteria > Bacillati > Actinomycetota > Actinomycetes > Streptosporangiales > Streptosporangiaceae > Nonomuraea > Nonomuraea sp. NPDC003804. The sequence goes on along the minus strand of NZ_JBEXMT010000010.1, from coordinate 202,617 downwards.
CCGTCGTCGGTGAGCACATCCATCGGGAGCCCTCCCCCCAACAGCACAACTCGGCGACGTCTCGGCTCGAGCACCGCTGCTCATCCCGCAGACGGTAAACGCATACTCGAAAGGTCGTCAAGGTTGATTCCACGAAGCGCTTGACGGCGACTATTGACTTGATCGTTTCTATATGAAGAACTCGCGCGGCATACGGCGCGAAGATCAGGCCACAACCGGCCGACCGCAATGCGCTCTTATCCTGAATTTCACGCCGATTTTTCAGCGGCCTGCCCGGCGTCATAGCGTTCGCGGGCAAGCTCGACATCCTCGATGTGACACTCCGCCCATTCCTTGATCGCGGCCATGAGTGGGAGCAGGCTCGTTCCGAGTGGCGTGAGCTCATAATCCACGCGCACCGGCACCGAGGCGGTCACCGTTCTGAAGACGAGCCCGTCCCTTTCCAGCCCGCGAAGCGTCTGCGTCAGCATCTTCTGGCTCACGCCCGCGACCGTCCTGGCCAGGTCGCTGTATCGCATCGAGCCGCCGGCCAGGGCGGTGAGTATCAGGCTGACCCATTTGTCGCTGAGGGTGTCCAGCAGCTTCCTCGAGGGGCACTGCGCGACGTACGCGTCGTACTCCTGCTTGGCCGCGGCACGGCGCGCGGCCGCCGTCGTGGTCGCCATGCGAGCTCCTCCGGGTGGCTTACGCACTTCCAGGTACCTTCTTACCAGAAGAGAGCTTCTCTCCCTAGGGTCGTCCGCATGACAACCATGCGTGCGCTCATCGGCGGTTCCGGCTCTCCCGAGCTCATCGAGGCCCCGACTCCCCAGGCGGGCCGGGGCCAGGTCCGGATCAAGGTCGCCGCCGCCGGCCTGAACCCGTTCGACCTCGCGGTCGCCTCAGGTTCGCTCAGCGACTACGGCGTCGCCCGCGAGCTCGACTCCTACGGCCTCGGCTTCGACGCCGCGGGCGCCGTCGACCAGGTGGGTGAAGGCGTCGCCATCGCCCCCGGGCAAGAGGTGATCGCCCTGGTCGGCCGGCTCGAACTGCCGACCAAGGCCCAGGCGGACCACGTGGTGGTCGACGCTTCGGCGGTCGCACCCGCTCCGGCGGGGTTGTCCCCGGTCGAGGCCGCCACCCTGCCGCTCAACACGCTGACCGCGTGGCAGGCGCTCGACCGGGCGAACCTGAGCCAGGGCCGGACCGTCCTGGTCACGGGGGCCGCGGGCGCCGTCGGCGGGTTCGCGGTGGAGCTGGCGGCGGCCCGCGGCCTGCGGGTGGTGGCCGCGGCGGGAGGCGACGACGAGGAACTGGTCCGGGGGTTCGGCGCCGAGTGGTTCGTCCCGCGCGGGGAGGATCTGGGCGAGGCGGTCAGGAAGCGGGTGCCAGGCGGGGTGGACGCCGTGATCGACGCCGCCGTGACCGGCCTGGCGGGACTGAACGCTCTCCGCGACGGGGGGACGTTCGTCACCCTGACGGCCGGCGTGGCACCGGTCGCGCTGCGGGGGACTGACGTGGCCACCGTGTTCTTCCGCGAGGAGCCGTTCCAGCTCGCCGAGATCGCCCGGCTGGCCGGGCTCGGCCGGCTGACCGCGAGGGTCGCCGGGACCTACCCGCTGGAGCAGGCCGGCGACGCCTACGCCCGCCTCGCCAAGGGCGGCCTGCGCGGTCGCCTGGTCCTCACCCTCTGACACCGCCACCCGACCGGGTACGGCCCGCCGAGCCGCCTCAGGACGCGACCGCCCCGATCGTCACCGGCGAGCCTGCCCGGCGGTGACGACCGGCGTGGACGCGGGTCAGCCGGTGGGCTTCACCAGCGGGAACAGGATCGTCTCCCGGATGTTCTTGCCGGTGAAGGCCATGATCATCCGGTCGATCCCGACCCCGACGCCACCCGTCGGCGGCATCGCGTACTCCAGCGCCTGCAGGAAGTCCTCGTCGAGCTGCATCGCCTCGGGGTCGCCGCCGGCCGCCAGCAGCGACTGCTCGGTGAGCCTGCGGCGCTGCTCGATCGGGTCGACCAGCTCGGAGTAGGCGGTGCCGAGCTCGGTGCCGAACCCGATCAGGTCCCACTTCTCGGTGAGCAGCGGGTTGTCGCGGTGCTGCCGGGTGAGGGGCGAGGTCTCCAGCGGGTAGTCCATGACGAACGTCGGCTGGACCAGCGTGTGCTCGACCAGCTCCTCGAAGAGCTCCTGGACGAGCTTGCCCTGGCCCCACTTCGCGTCCCAGTGGACGTGACGCTCGTCGGCGTACTTCCTGACCTGCTCGAGCGGGGTGTCGGTGGTGATCTCCTCGCCCAGCGCCGCGGAGACCGCGTCGTACAGCCTGACCCTCGGCCAGCGCGCGAGGCCGAGGTCGATCTCGACGCCGTCGTGCACGACCACGGTGGTGTCCAGCGCGGCCACGACCGCCCGCTGGTACATCCGCTGCGTGAGCTCGGCCATGTCGTTGTAGTCGAGGTAGGTGCCGTACGCCTCGAGCATCGTGAACTCGGGGTTGTGCGTGGAGTCCGCGCCCTCGTTGCGGAAGTTGCGGTTGATCTCGAAGACCTTCTCGATGCCGCCGACCACGAGCCGCTTCAGGTAGAGCTCGATCGCGATGCGGAGGTAGAGCTCCATGTCGTAGGCGTTGATGTGGGTCTTGAACGGCCGTGCCGCCGCGCCGCCGTGGATCGGCTGCAGCATGGGCGTCTCGACCTCGAGGTAGCCCTCCTCGTGCCAGAAGTCGCGCACCGCGCGGACCGTGGCGCTGCGGACGCGGGCCATCGAGCGCGCCTCGTCGTTGACGATGAGGTCGACGTAGCGCTGCCGTACCCGGGCCTCGGGGTCGGTGAGGCCGACGTGCTTCTCCGGCAGCGGGCGCAGGCACTTGGAGGTGATCTGCCAGCGGTCGGCGAGGATGGACAGCTCGCCGCGCCGGGAGGTGATGACCTCTCCCTCGATGCCGACGTGGTCGCCGAGGTCGACGTCGCGCTTCCAGGCCGCCAGCGACTCCTCTCCCACCTTGTCGAGGGAGATCATGACCTGCAGGTCGCCGCCGCCGTCACGCAGCGTGGCGAAACAGAGCTTCCCGCCGATGCGGTTGAGCATCACGCGCCCCGCGACGCCGACTTTGTCGCCGGTCGCGGTGTCAGGGTCGAGACCCTGGTACTTCTCCCTGATCTCGGCGTTGGTCGCCGTACGGGGGAAGGTCACCGGATAAGGATCGACGCCCTCGTCACGAAGGCGGTCGAGCTTCTCCCTCCGGATGCGCATCTGCTCGGGAAGTTCGTCGCTCACAACACCAAAGGGTACCGATATGGCGCAATACAAGAGTTCGTCAGCTCTTTGCAAAGGGAGTGCAAGGAGGCGGGGTTACCAATGACCCAGGAGCCCAGGGGGATCCGGCAGGGAGCCGGAACCGCGGGGCTCAAGGAGAGATCATGATGAAGAAGCTCGCGACAGGCTTCCTCGCAGTGGCCGCCACCGGCACACTCGCCCTGTCGCTCCCCGCCACCGCCAACGCCTCGACGACCTCCTCCACCACCGGCGCCTCCGACTACGACGACTACTGGGGCTCCTACTACGCCAAGTACGGCCTGGCCAAGGCCGGCGGCTGGATCGGCGTCGAGGGCGACTACGAGGACGGCAACTCCGTTCACGTCAAGGGACGGCTCTACGACCTCGACAACAGGACCTACAACCAGGGCGGCAAGTGCGCGTACGTGAAGTTCCAGGCGGCCGACGACGAGTACGACTGGTACCAGGTCTACTCGCGCTACTACTGCGGCTACCCGGGCTACAAGTCCTTCCAGTTCCACGAGGACGACGTCTACGCGATGCGCGTCAAGGTCTGCCAGTACGACCCGTCCACCCACCGCGTCAGCAAGTGCGGCAAGTGGTGGGACCTCTACGACGCCGAAGAGGTGTGAGAAACCGGATCGAAGGGCCCCTCCCGCGGGTGGGGCCCTTCGTCATGTCGCGTTGCGGTTGTAGATGAGCCTGAGCCCGATGAGCGTGAGCCACGGCTCGTGCACGTCGATCGAGCGCGCCTCCCTGACCACCAGCGAGGCGAGACCGCCGGTCGCCACGACCGTGACGTCGTCGGGGTCGTCGGCGAGCTCGGCCGCCATCCGCTCGACGATGCCGTCGACCTGGCCGGCGAAGCCGTAGATGATGCCCGACTGCAGCGCCTCGACGGTGTTCTTGGCGATCACGGAGCGCGGCCTGATCAGCTCCACCTTGTGCAGCTGGGCCCCGGCGGCGGCGAGGGCGTCGACGGAGATCTCGATGCCCGGAGCGGTGACCGCGCCGACGTACTCTCCCTTGGCCGACACCGCGTCGAAGGAGGTGGCGGTGCCGAAGTCGACGATGATGCAGGGCCCGCCGTACTGGTCGATGGCGGCCAGCGAGTTGACGATCCGGTCGCTGCCGACCTCCTTGGGGTTGTCCATCCTGACCGGAACTCCGGTGCGGATGCCGGGCTCCACGATGACGGCGGTGACGTCGCCGTAGTAGCGGCGGCACATCTCGCGCATCTCGTTCAGCACCGAGGGCACGGTCGAGCAGATCGCGATGCCGCTCACGTCCGCGTCCTTGAGCAGGGGCGACTGGGCGAGCAGCCCCTGCAGGACGACCGCGATCTCGTCAGCGGTACGGCGGGCATCGGTGGCGATCCGCCAGTGCTCGATGACCTCCTCGCCTTCGAAGAGGCCGAGCACCGTGTGGGTGTTGCCGACGTCGATCGCGAGCAGCATCTAGTTCCCCCGTAGATCCAGGGCTATGTCAAGCGCAGGTGCCGAGTGCGTGAGCGCTCCCACAGCAACGTAGTCCACGCCAGTTTCGGCTACATCACGGGCCGATTCCAAGGTCAGCCCGCCACTTGCCTCGAGCCTGGCCCGGCCGTCGACGAGTCGCACCGCCCTGGCCAGCTCCGCCACGGTGAAGTTGTCCAGAAGGATCTCCTCGGCGCCTTCGGCCAGGACGGGGGCGATCTGGTCGATGCGGTCCACCTCCACCTCGATCGGCAGCTCGGGATACAGGTCTCTCACCTTGCGGAAAGCCTCGGCGACTCCGCCGGCGGCCACCACGTGGTTGTCCTTGATGAGCGCCGCGTCCGACAGCGACATGCGGTGGTTGACCCCGCCGCCGGCCCTGACCGCGTACTTCTCCAGCGCCCGCAGGCCCGGCAACGTCTTGCGGCTGTCACGCACCCGGGTTCCTGTGCCCTCGACCGCGTCGACCCAGCGGGCGGTGAGCGTGGCGATCCCCGACAGGTGGGTGAGGAGGTTGAGCGCGGTGCGCTCGGCCGTCAGCAGGGCGCGCGTCTCGCCCTCGACGGCCATGAGCACGTCGCCGTGCCGTACGCGCTCGCCGTCCTTGGCCCTGCGCTCGACGGTGGTGGCGCCCAGCCTGCGGAAGACGGCCTCGGCGACGGCGAGCCCCGCGACCACCCCGTCGGCCCGTGCCACCACGTCGGCGGTGGCACGCTGCCCTGCGGGGATCGTGGCCAGGGAGGTGACGTCGCCGGCCTCCTGCAGGTCCTCGGCGAGCGCGCGCGAGACGACCTCGTCCACGGTCGCCGGGTCGAGCCCCGCGGCCTCCAGCTCCCGCGCCAGGCCCGGGGCCGTCTCGTGCGGCGTGTAGGTCATGGTCAGCCCCTCGTGAGTCAGCGTGATGTCCAGATGTCCCAGCCAGTTCTCGTCGTCGCGGTCGGGGAAGTCCTCCCGCCAGTGCGAGCCCCTGGTCTCCAGGCGGGCGTAGGCGGCGGCCACGAGGACCGAGGCCACGGTGAGCAGGTTCGTGGTCTCCCACGACTCCACGCAGGGCTGGACCGCCACGGGGGTCCAGCGGGCATCCCTGAGCGCGACGCCCGTCTGCGTGACCGAGGACCGGCTGCGCAGCACCCCCGCGCCGCTGCTCATGTGGGCCTGGATGCGCGTGCGGGCCCGGGGGTCGACCAGGCCCTCCTCCGCGGTGGCCGCGGCGGGTTCGCCGGGGGCGGGCCGTAGCCGGTGGATGTCCTCGGCGATGCGCTCGGCGAAGACCAGTCCTTCCAGCAGCGAGTTGGAGGCCAGCCGGTTCGCGCCGTGCACGCCCGTGCAGGCGACCTCGCCGCAGGCGTAGAGCCCCTCGATCGAGGTACGGCCGCGCAGGTCGGTCCGGACGCCGCCGCTGGCGTAGTGGGCGGCGGGCATGACGGGGATCAGGTCCGTGGCGGGGTCGATCCCGTGCTCGAGGCAGATGCCGTAGATGGTCGGGAAGCGGCTCTTCCACTTGTCGAGCCCGAAGTGGCGGCCGTCGAGGTAGACCTGGCCCGGCTGTCGCGTGATCGCCTTGGCCACCACGTCACGGGGCGCGAGCTCGTCGGTGAACCTCTCGCCGCCGGCGTCGACGAGGTAGGCGCCCTCGCCGCGTACCGCCTCGGAGATCAGCGGCTGCTGGCCGGTGGACTCCTCACCCAGCCACAGCACGGTCGGGTGGAACTGCACGAACTCCAGGTCCCTGACGACGGCGCCCGCGCGCAGCGCCAGCGCGACGCCGTCGCCCGTCGAGACGACGGGGTTGGTGGTGGCGGCGTAGATCTGGCCCATGCCGCCGGTGGCCAGCACCACGGCCCTGGCCCGCGCCTCTCCCACACCGTCGCGCGCGCCCTCGCCCATGACGTGCAGGGTGACGCCGCGCGCCCGGCCCCCCGCGTCCTTGACCAGGTCGAGCACGAGGGCGTGCTCGATCACCTCGATCGCAGGGTGCGCGAGGACCGCCTGGATGAGCGCCCGCTGCACCTCGGCGCCGGTCGCGTCGCCGCCCGCGTGCACGATGCGGTTGCGGTGGTGCCCGCCTTCGCGGGTGAGCTGGAGCTCGCCGTTCTCGTCGGTGTCGAACCTGGCGCCCCTGGCGATCAGGTTGCGCAGCGCTCCCGGCCCCTCCGTCACCAGCATCCTGACGGCCTGCTCGTCGCACAGGCCGACCCCGGCGACCAGCGTGTCGTCGAGGTGCTCGCCGGGCGAGTCGGCGGGGTCGAGGACGGCCGCGATGCCGCCCTGCGCCCACCTCGTGGAGCCGGACGACAGCACGTCCTTGGTGACGACCAGGACCTTCGCGGTGGGGTCGAGCTCGGCGTGGTGCAGGGCCACGGTCAGCCCGGCGACGCCCGAACCCACCACGATCACGTCCGCCTCGACCGTCCAGCCGGGGGCGGGGGCGGTGAGCTTCATGGGGATCGCGGGTGCACTCATGGGGGAGCCTCCTCGGATTTCGTCACTATGACGATAACGCCCCGCGATCCGTGCTCCTTCCCCGCCCCCTCCCCTTAGACGTGGAGCTCGTCGCCGCGCATGGCCCCCTCGACCGCGGCCGCGGGGTCGGCGCCCAGCTCCACGATCCTGTTGTCCCGGTCGACGTGGACCACCCGGGGCGTGAAGGCCCGCGCCTCGGCGTCGTCGAGCTGGCCGTACGCGATGATGATCACCAGGTCGCCCGGCGCGACCAGCCGGGCCGCGGCGCCGTTGATACCGATGATCCCCGACCCGCGCGGGCCGGTGATGGCGTAGGTCACCAGGCGGGCGCCGTTGTCGATGTCGACCACGTGCACCTGCTCGCCCGGTAACAACCCGGCCGCCTCCATCAGCTCCTCATCGATGGTCAACGATCCCACGTAGTGCAGGTCGGCCTGCGTGACCGTGGCTCGATGGATCTTGGACGTCAACATGGTCCTGAGCACGACGCTCCTTCAGAAAGCGATAAGGACGTTGTCGATCAGGCGGGTGGTGCCGACCTTGGCCGCGACAGCCAACACCGCCTCGCCCCGGAAGTCGTCGGGAATCTCGGCGAACGTCGCGGGGTCGACGAGGACAACGTAGTCGGCCACGAGCCCGGACGCGGCCAGCTCCCCCTCGGCGGCGGCGCGGACGGCGGCGGGCGAGAGCCGTGCCGCCCCCGCGTGCAGGGCGCGCGAGAGCGCCAGCGCGCGCTGCCGGTCGTCGGGCGTGAGGTACCGGTTACGGCTTGAGAGGGCCAGCCCGTCGGGCTCGCGCACGGTCGGCGCGCCCACGACCTCCACGGGCAGGTCGAGGTCGGCGACCATGCGCCTGATGAGCGCGAGCTGCTGGGCGTCCTTCTGGCCGAAGACCGCGACCTGGGGCCCGACCAGGTTGAACAGCTTCATCACCACGGTGAGCACGCCGTCGAAGTGCCCGGGGCGCACCGCGCCCTCGACCATCGCGCCCATCCGGCCCGCGGAGAGGCTCACCTGACGGTCAGGGCGGTACATGTCGTCGGCCGAGGGGGCGAAGACCACGTCCACCCCCTCGGCCGCGCAGATGTCGAGGTCGGAGTCGAAGGTGCGGGGGTAACGGGAGAAGTCCTCGGCGGGGCCGAACTGGAGCGGGTTGACGAAGATGCTGACCACGACCTGGTCGGCCAGCGTACGGGCCACGCGCATCAGCGAGCGGTGACCCTCGTGCAGGGCGCCCATGGTCGGGACGAGCGCCACGCGGCCCGAGGAGCGGGCTTTCTCGAGGCCGGCGCGGTCGTGCGCGACGATCAGTTCCATCGGTGTCCTCCTAGACTGATCAGGTCCAGGCGGAACGTCCCGGCCCGATCAGGTCCACATGTTTCCCCCGAGCGCGTCGAGCAGCCGCTCGGCCGCCTCGGGCTTCAGCAACCCGGCGGCGAGCGCCCGGTCCGCCGTGAGCCTAGCGAGTGCCACGTATGCGTCGGCCGCTTCTGGCGCCGCCAGTATCAGCGCGTCGACGTGCTTGCGCACAGTGCCGGCGTCGCCGCGCACCACCGGCCCCGTCAGCCCCGTGATGCCCAGCCTGAGCACGTTGTCGAGCGCGGCCCCGAGCAGCGGGCCGAGCATCCTGCCCGGGTGCTCGACCCCGATCTTCGCCAGCAGTTCCTGCGACTCGGCGATCAGTGTGACCATGTGGTTGGCCGCTCCCGCGAGCGCCGCGTGGTAGAGGGCGCGGTCGCTGTCGGCGATCCAGACCGGCTCGCCGCCCATCTCGATGACCAGCGCCTCGGCGATCGGGCGCAGCGGCTCGGGCGAGGTGACGCCGAAGGAGATGCCGGTGATCCTGTTGAGGTCGTCGTCCCTGCCGGTGAAGGTCATCACGGGATGCAGGGCCAGCGGCAGCGCGCCCGCCTGCCGGGCGGGGTCGAGGACGGCCAGGCCGTAGGCGCCGCTGGTGTGGACGAGCAGCTTGCCGCGAACGTCGGCCCCGGTGGCCGCGAGTCCGGCGACCAGGTCGGGCAGCGCGTCGTCGGGGACGGTGAGCAGGATCAGTTCGGCCTTGCTGACGACCTCTTCGGGGTTGACCGTGCGCACGCCGAGCCGCTCGCCCGCCCAGCGCTGCGAGGCGTCGGAGACGCCGCTCGCCGCCACGACCCTGTGACCGGCCTGGGCCAGCGCCGCGCCGAGCACCGAGCCCACCTTGCCCGTGCCCAGCACGCCGATGGCCAACCGCCCCGGGCGATCCCCTGCGTCCATGACGTCGCGCTCCCTGTCATCCGACACTGCTGACCAGGGTAACCGCCGGCCGTCACCGGCCACGGTCATGGCTCTTTTGCCGCATGTTGGGAGGGGACAAAACCCAGCAAGGGCATACATAGTGGACACCCCTGCCGGAGCGGACGCCGGGCACGGTGACCGGCGCCCGCTCCCCACAAGGAGGGCCGACCCACCGCCGACGGGCCGGCCCCTGGTGTGAGACGCGCCCGCCGTGCTCCATCGCACGGCGGGCGCGCGCCTATCAGTGCTGGTGGACGTCGACCGAGGCGCCACCCTTGCACCCGGCCACGGCCCAGCCGAAGATGCCCACGGCGTTGCCGCACACGTTCACCGGAATGGAGATCGGCGCGAAGATCTGGTTGCCGGACAGCACGCCGTTGTTGCCGCTGGTGATGTTGTCGGCGTGGGCGGCGGGCGCGCCGAGCGCCATCATGGCCAGCACACCCGCGACGACGGCAGACTTCTTGAACATGGGGGATGTCCTCTCATTGCGCGGCACGGGGCCGCGGTCCGGTCTCCGCATCGGCGATCGAACCGGGGTCACCGGGGGGAGCGCCCGGGTGATCGCTCGATGACACCGGGTTACCGTAGCGCAAAGCGGCGACAAGGAGTAGTCATCACATCACCAGGCGTGTCGGTCGAAGGTCATGAGATAGTCCGTGGCATGTGGCTCACCTGGCGAGCGGCGATGGAGCGGGCACTGTACGGGGAGAGCGGCTTCTACCTGCGCGAACGCCCGTCCGGGCACTTCCGCACCTCGGTCGGCGCCTCACCGGTCTTCGCCGGGGCCGTGCTGACGATGCTGCTGCGCCTCGACGGCGCGCTGGGCCGTCCCGACCCGCTCGATCTCGTCGACATCGGCGCCGGCGACGGCGCGCTGTCGGCGCACGTGCTCGCGGCGGCCCCGCCGGAGCTGCGGGCCAGACTGAGGGTCACGGCCGTCGACCTGTCCTCCCGGCCCGCAGGGCTGCCCGAGGCGATCAGGTGGAGCCACACGATCCCGCAGGGCATCACCGGCATGGTGATCGCCAACGAGTGGCTGGACAACGTCCCCTTCGACGTCGTGGAGCAGACCGCCGCCGGCCCGCGCCTGGTGCTGGTCCACACCGGGACGGGCGAGGAACGGCTCGGCGACCCGCCCGGCGAGGACGATCTGGCCTGGCTCGAGCAGTGGTGGCCGCTGCGGCGGGTGGGCCAGCGGGCCGAGGTCGGCAGGTCGCGGTGCGCGGCGTGGGCGGCCGTGATCGCCCGGTTGGCGGGTGGCCAGGCGATCGCCGTCGATTATGCACACCCTGTGGATAACCGGCCGCCCCGCGGCACGCTCACCGGATACAGGGACGGTTCGGTCGTGGCGCCCATACCCGACGGGACCTGCGACATCACCGCACATGTCGCACTCGACGCGTGCGCGGAGGCGGGCCGGCAGGCCGGCGCGATATCCACAACCTTGTCCACACAGCGCGACATTCTGCGCACTCTGGGAGTCACCGGCACCCGTCCCGCACTCGACCTCGCGCGGACCGACCCGTCGGGCTACCTGAGGGCGCTGGCCCGCGCCTCCCAGGAGGCCGAGCTGATCGACCCAGCAGGCTTGGGCGGTTTCGGCTGGCTAAGCCAGATACGTTAGCTATGTGGAGATCGAACAGACCGCCCTTCCAGGCATCGGGCTCAAACACGAGTTCGGCACCCATTCGGGCCGCCGCGTCGCCGTCGTCTCACACCGGACGGGGCGGCGCGATCTGATCATCTACGACCGGTCGGACCCCGACCGGGCGTGCGAGGCCATCCAGCTCAACGACGAGGAGGCCGACGCGCTCGCCGAGCTGCTCGGCGCGCCGCGCATCGTCCAGCGACTCAACGCCCTCCATCGCGAGATCGAGGGACTGATGAGCCTCCAGGTGCCGGTCGTGGCCGGCTCGCCGTACGACGGCAGGACACTGGGCGACGCTCGCATCCGCACCCGCACCGGCGCCTCCGTCGTGGCCGTGGTGCGGGGGGCGCAGGTCTTCGCGAGCCCCACCCCCGACTTCAGGTTCACCGCCGGAGACGTGGTGGTCATCGTCGGCGACGCCGAGACGACCGCCACCGCCGCCGACATCCTCACGGACGGCTGATGCGCCTGCCCCTCACCCCGGCGGCGGTAACGCCCTGATGCAGGTACTCGCCGTCGACGTGCACGACACCGCCATAGTCTTCCTCGAACTCGGTGGGATCATCCTGGCCCTCGGCGTCCTCGGCGCCCTGGCGCTGCGGGCCGGCATCTCCGCCATTCCCCTTTACCTCCTCGCCGGACTCGCCTTCGGGCAGGGCGGCATCCTGCCGCTGGCCACCAGCGAGGAGTTCATCGCCATCGGCGCCGAGATCGGCGTCGTGCTTCTGCTGCTCACGCTCGGACTGGAGTACAACGCGAGCGAGCTGGTCTCCAGCCTGCGCGGCAACGCCAGAGCGGGCCTGGTCGACATGGTCCTCAACGCCGCCCCCGGCGCGATAGCCGCGCTGCTGCTGGGGTGGGGGCCCGTGGCCGCGGTCGCCATGGCGGGCGTCACCTACGCCACCTCGTCGGGCATCACCGCGAAGGTGCTGTCCGATCTGGGGTGGATCGGTAACCGCGAGACGCCCGTCGTGCTGTCGCTGCTGGTCTTCGAGGACCTGGCGATGGCCGTCTACCTGCCGCTCCTCACCGCGATGCTGGCAGGCGTCTCGCTGCTGACGGGGACGATCTCCCTGGGCATCGCGCTGACCACGGTCTCCGTCGTCCTGTTGATCGCGCTGCGCTACGGCAGGTTCATCGAGGCGTTCGTCTCCAGCCCCAACAACGAGGTGCTGCTGCTGAAGGTGCTCGGCCTGGCCCTGCTGGTGGCCGGCGTCGCCCAGCAGCTGCAGGTGTCGGCGGCCGTCGGCGCCTTCCTCGTCGGCATCGCCCTGTCGGGCGAGCTGGCGCACGAGGCCAGAGCGCTGCTGATGCCGCTGCGCGACCTGTTCGCCGCTGTGTTCTTCGTCTTCTTCGGCCTGCAGACCGACCCCACCAAGATCCCGCCGGTGGCGCTGCTGGCCCTGCTGCTCGCCGCGGTCAGCATCGTCACCAAACTGCTGACCGGCGCCTACGCCGCGCGCCGGGCGGGCATCGCCAGAGCGGGCCGAATGCGGGCGGGCATCGCGCTGGTGCCGCACGGCGAGTTCAACATCGTCATCGCGGGCCTGGCGGTGGCGGCGGGGGTCCATCCCGATCTCGGCCCTCTCGCCGCCACCTACGTGCTGATCCTCGCGGCCTTCGGCCCGCTGGCCGCCAGGCTGGCCGAGCCGCTTCTCACCCGGCCGCCTTCGTCGGGGCCGTGATTCGCCGGGCCGTGATTCGTCGGGGCCGTGATTCGTCGCGGCCACGAAAGGTCCCGCCTCGCTCACCCGCAGGAAACGTCCACGGAGCGGAGCCCTCGGATGATGTAGCCGGGGTTCCAGACGGGCTTGCTCGTCAGCTCCATCTTCGGCGCCCTCTTCAGGAGGGCGCCGAAGGACTCCACCAGCTCGATCCTGGCCAGCGGCGCGCCCAGGCAGAAGTGGATGCCGGCGCCGAAGGAGATGTGTGGGTTGTCCACCCTGCCGACGTCGAGCCGGTCGGGGTCGGCGAAGACCTCCGGGTCGCGGTTGGCCGAGCCGAACAGCAGGGCCACCTCGACGCCCTTCGGGATGGCCACGCCGCCGACCTCGATGTCCTCCAACACCCAGCGCTCGAACATCTGCAGCGGGGTGTCGTAGCGCATCAGCTCCTCGATCGCCGTGGGCACCAGCGAGAGGTCGTCGCGCAGCCGGGCCAGCTCGGCCGGGTTGCGGAACAGCGACCACCAGCCGTTGCCCGTGACGTTCACGGTCGCCTCGTGGCCCGCGTTGAGCAGCAGCACGCAGGTGCCGACCAGCTCGTCCTCGGTCAGCTCCTCGATCTGGGCGAGCGCGCTGACCAGGTCATCGCCCGGGTCGGCCGTGCGGACGCGGGCCAGGTCCTTGAGGTAGTCGGAGAACTCCGCCGCCGCCTTGACCGCCGTGTGCTGGGCCTCCGGCGACGGGTTCAGCTCGTACATGCCGCAGATGTCGGCCGACCAGGGGCGCAGCAGGTGCCGGTCACCCTCGGGGACGCCGAGCATCTCGGCGATGACGGTGACCGGCAGCGGCTCGGCCACCTCGGCGATCAGGTCGCCGCCGCCCTTCTCGACGAAGTCGTCGACCAGACCGTCGACGATCGCGCGGACCCTGGGCCGCATCGACTCGACCATGCGAGGGGTGAACGCCTTGGAGACCAGACGGCGCAGGCGGGTGTGGACGGGCGGCTCGACGTCGAGCATGCCCGCCCTGACCACCCGCCAGAACGGTTCCTGGAACTCCGGTTCGGGCTCGCGGCCGAACTCCTCGTGGGTGGCCAGGTGCAGGTAGGACCGGCCGAGGCGGCGATCCCTGAGCAGCGCGTTGACGTCCGCGTGCCTGGCGATCAGCCACTGTCCCGTGGGCTCGAAGAAACTGACCGGCGCGTCACGCCGCAGCTCCTCGTAGGCCGCGTACGGCGAAGCTACAAAATCCGGATTCCAAGGATCAAATCGCACTATTGCATATTAGATTCGGCTTTCGCGTGCCTGCTCCGCATCCTGATGTTGAGCATCTCGACGATCACCGAGAAGGCCATCGCGAAGTAGATGTAACCCTTCGGGATGTGCTGGTCGAAGCCCTCGGCGAGAAGCACGACGCCGATCAGCACCAGGAACGCCAGCGCCAGCATCTTGATGCTCGGGTGCTTGTCCACGAACCTGCTGATGGGCCCGGAGGCGAACAGCATCACCAGCACCGAGACGATCACCGCCGCGACCATGACGGCCAGCTCGTCCACCATGCCGACCGCGGTGATGACCGAGTCCAGCGAGAACACGATGTCGAGCACCATGATCTGCAGGATGACCGAGGTGAAGGAGGTGACCTTCCGCTCCTTGCCGCCCTGCTCCTGCGGCTCCATGCTGTGGCCGATCTCCAGCGCGCTCTTGGCCAGCAGGAACAGACCGCCGAGGATGAGGATCAGATCCCTTCCCGAGATCTCCTGCCCCAGCACGCTGAAGAGCGGCTCGGTCAGCTTCACCACCCAGGACAGAGCGAGCAGCAGCAGCAGGCGGGAGACGAGCGCGGCGGCCAGGCCGAGGACCCTGGCCCTGTCGCGCTGCTCGGGCGGCAGCTTCCCGGCCAGGATCGAGATGAAGATGATGTTGTCGATGCCCAGGACTATCTCCAGGGCGACCAGGGTGAAGAACCCGATCCAGATCTGTGGGTCTGCCACCCAGTCCAACATCTCATACCTCCTTGGTTCGCTGTTCTCATCCCCAACGAGCCGGTCGCCCCAATAGTTCGCGGCTTGCGAAATGCGGGTCCGTGTCGGTTATAGTTCCGGCGTAGGTCATGAGTGCCAGCGCCAAGCCCCGGCTCGCTGGCCGGCAACCCTCGCGTCCGCGGCGGGGTGCCCCGGGTGAAGACCTGGTCCGTCACGAGGTGTGGCGGGCAAGCGCGGGCTCCGACACGCCACGGCCAGGGGTCCGATGACCCCAGGAGGGCTGTGCCGTGTCCGTCGCGACGATCGTCGACCCCGTTCAGGTGAAGGTGCTGGGCGAGGACCTCGAGGTGCCCGTCAAGGGTGGCCGCCTGGTCTCCTACGCCAACCTGGACTACGCCGCCAGCGCGCCGTGTCTGGAGCCGGTCAGCGCGGCGGTGACCGCCGCGCTCCCGGCCTACTCCAGCGTCCACCGCGGCGCGGGCTACGCCTCCCAGCTCACCACCGCCCGCTACGAGCAGGCGCGCCACACCGTGCGCGCCTTCGTCGGCGCCCGCACCGACGACGCCGTGGTCTTCACCCGCAACACCACCGACGCCACCAACCTGCTGGCCAGGTGCCTGCCCGAGGGCACCACCGTCGTGGTCTTCGACACCGAGCACCACGCCTCCCTCCTGCCGTGGCAGCGGGTCGTCCGCCTCGCGCCGCCCGCCTTCCCCGGCGAGGCCGTACGGCAGGCCGACGACGCGCTCGCCGCCATCGACGGCCCCAAGCTGCTGGTGGTGACCGCCGCCTCCAACGTGACGGGCGAGCTGTGGCCGATCGCCGCCCTCGCGCACGTCGCCCACCGGCACGGCGCCCGCGTCCTGGTCGACGCCGCCCAGCTCGTCCCCCACCGCAAGCTCAACCTGACCGCGCTCGACCTCGACTACGTCGCCTTCTCCGGGCACAAGCTCTACGCGCCGTTCGGGGCTGGCGTGCTGGTCGGGCGGCGCGACTGGCTGTCGGACGCCGAGCCGTACCTCAAGGGGGGCGGCGCGGTGAAGTCCGTGAGCGCCCTCGACGAGGGAACCGCCGAGTGGCACGAGGACGCCGAGCCGAGGCACGAGGCGGGCACCCCGAACGTGCTGGGCGCGATCGCGCTGGCCGCGGCGTGCGACGCCCTCACCGCGACAGGCTGGACGCCGCTGGTGCGCGAGGAGGAGCGGCTGATCGCCCGGCTGCGCGCGGGCCTGGCCGCGGTCGAGGGCGTGCGCGAGCTGTCGCTGTGGGGGCCGGACCACCCGCGGGTCGGCATCGTGTCGTTCGTCGTCGACGGTTACACGGCCAGGGAGGTCGCCGAGGCGCTGTCCACCGAGTACGGCATCGGCGTGCGTGACGGGAAGTTCTGCGCCCACCCGTTCGTACGGCACCTGCTGGATGCGACCGACGGGGATTGCGAGGACGACACCGCCTCGGCCGTACGGGCCTCGATCGGCATCGGCACGACCGAGGAACACGTCGACCGCCTGGTCGGCGCGCTGCACGACCTGGTGTCCCGCCGCTAGGACCGGTTGGGCGCGTCGGGTGGCACGTCGTCGCTCTCCGGCTCGTCGAAGATGTCCATGGGGCGCTCGACCTCGCGCTCGGCGGCGCGCCCCACGGCTCTGCGCCGGGCGCCGCGGGCGAACAGGGCGTCGATCCCGACGCGCCCCCCGCCGAGCGCCACCAGCAGGAGGCAGACCGAGCCGAGGGCGGCGACCAGCTCCCATCCGCCCGCCGACACGAAGACGCCCCTGCCGGCGTGCACGAACACCAGGGCGCCTGCCATGTCGGCGACCAGGGCGAGCGCCGCCACGCGCACCATCAGGCCGAGGACGAGGCAGGTGCCGCCGACCAGCTCGGCGACGGTGGCGAAGGTGGCGGCGGCCGTCGGCAGCGGAACGCCCTGCTGGGCGAACATCCGCGTGACGGCGCCGAGCCCGCCCTGCCACTTCTGCCATCCGTGGGCGATGAAGATCACGCCGATCGCCACGCGGGCGACCAGCGCGGCCAGGTCGAAACCCACTCCTTTCATGGGCCCTTTTGTCCCCATATCACCTGGCAAAATGCGCGAACAGACCATACCTTGACTGGATCACCACCACCGCCAGTGGCAGCATGACTCTATGGAAGAACGCGTGGTCGGGATCGGAGCGGGCGCCAAGGAGCTGGCCACGGAGGACATGATCCTCA
This sequence comes from Nonomuraea sp. NPDC003804, assembly GCF_040610675.1. Classification (NCBI taxonomy): domain Bacteria; kingdom Bacillati; phylum Actinomycetota; class Actinomycetes; order Streptosporangiales; family Streptosporangiaceae; genus Nonomuraea; species Nonomuraea sp. NPDC003804. The sequence continues at coordinate 185,633 of NZ_JBEXMT010000010.1, read as the reverse complement.
ACATCGGCCCCCAGCACCCCTCGACGCACGGTGTTCTCCGGCTCCGCCTCACCCTCGACGGCGAGCGCATCGCCACGGCCGAACCCATCATCGGCTACATGCACAGAGGCGCGGAGAAGCTGTTCGAGGTCCGCGACTACCGGCAGATCATCATGCTGGCCAACCGGCACGACTGGCTGTCGGGCTTCGCCAACGAGCTCGGCGTGGTGATCGCCGCCGAACGCATGCTCGGCATGGAGGTCCCGGTCCGCGCCGTGTGGGCGCGCACCCTGCTCGCCGAGCTGAACAGGGTCCTGTCGCACCTGATGTTCCTCGGCTCCTATCCGCTCGAACTCGGCGCGATCACCCCGATCTTCTACGCCTTCACCGAGCGCGAGCGCATCCAGGGCGTCATGGAGGAGATCTCCGGCGGCCGGATGCACTACATGTTCAACCGCGTCGGCGGCCTCAAGGAGGAACTGCCCGCGGGCTGGCTCGACCGCGTCACCTCGGTCGTCGCCGCCACCCGCGCCAAGGTGCCCGACATCGAGAACCTCATCCTCGGCAACGAGATCTTCCTGGCCCGCACCAAGGGCGTCGGCGTCCTCGACCGCGACACGATCATGCAGTACGGCGTGACCGGCCCCATCGCCAGGGCCTCCGGGGTCGACGTCGACCTGCGGCGCGACCAGCCGTACCTCGCCTACGAGGAGCTGCCCGTCAAGGTCGTCACCCGTACGGCCGGCGACTGCCACGCCCGCTTCGAGGTCCTCATCGACCAGCTCAAGGTCTCGCTCGACCTGGCCGACGCCTGCGTCGAGCGGCTGCGCTCGCTGCCGCCGGGGCCGATCAACCAGCGCCTGCCCAAGGTGCTGAAGGTGCCGGAGGGCCACACCTACGCCTGGACGGAGAACCCGCTCGGCGTCAACGGCTACTACCTGGTCTCCAAGGGAGACAAGACGCCGTGGCGGATGAAGCTGCGCTCGGCCTCCTTCAACAACATCCAGGTGCTGCGCGAGATGCTGCCGGGCCACCTGGTCGCCGACATGGTCGCGATCCTCGGCTCGATGTTCTTCGTGGTGGGTGACATCGACAAGTGAGGGACAGATACGTCGACTGGCTCCGCGCGGTCAGTCTGATCACCGTTGTCGTCTGGCACTGGGCCTTCACCATCCTCGTCTGGACGCCCGAGGGGCCGTCACCCACCAGCCCGCTCGGCTTCACCTCGGGGCTGTGGATGCTGACCTGGCTGTTCCAGGTGCTGCCGCTGTTCTTCTACGTCGGCGGCCACGTCCACCTGTTGTCGTGGCGCCGGGCCTGCGAGCGCGGAACGGGCATCGGCGCCTTCGTCTGGCGGCGCATCAAGGCCCTGGCCATCCCCGCGCTGACCCTGTCCGGCGCCTGGATCGCCGTCGGCGCGGTCGTGACGGCGCTGTTCGACGTGCCGTGGATGTGGCGGGTGGTGCTGCTGGTGCTCAGCCCGCTGTGGTTCCTCATCGTCTACCTGATGCTGATCGCGCTGCTGCCCGTCGCGCTGTGGCTGCACCGCCGCTACGACGTGCTCACCCTCATCTGGCTGGGCGGCGCCGCCCTGGTCGTCGACGTGGTAAGGCTGCGCTACCAGGTCGAGTGGGTCGGCTGGCTCAACATGATCCTGGTGTGGGGCCTGGCCCACCAGGCGGGCTTCTTCTACGACAGGATCGTCGCCCTGCCCCGCCGCTACGACGTCGCCGTCCTGTGGACCGGCCTGTTCGGCCTGTTCGGCCTCGTCTACTCGGGCCTGTACCCCGGCAGCATGGTCGGCGTGCCGGGCGACAAGCTGTCGAACATGGCCCCGCCGACCTTCGTCATCGTGGCGCTGCTCATCTTCCAGATCGGCCTGGTCGAGGTGTTGCGGCCGACGATGGAGCGGGTGCTGGAGCGGCCCGCCTGGAAGCGGGTCAACGACACCATCAACAGGTTCGCGCTGCCGCTGTTCCTGTTCCACACCACGGGGATGGCCATCGCGCTGGGGGCGTGGTGGGCGCTGTTCGGCTTCCCGTCGGCCGACCCGCGGCCCAACCTCATGTGGTGGCTGGAGCGGCCGTTCGCCATCATCGGCCCGCTGCTGTGCACGCTCCCGGTCATCTACCTCTTCTCCCGCCGCGGCCGAGCGGACCGCACCCCGGCCCCCTCGTGAGCGCGCAACGTCCGCGGATCGAGCTCTGCGGCACGACGACCTGCTTCCTCGCCGACCGGATCCGGAGCGTGTCCACGGTGCACCCGTCTCTTACCTCGGCCGCGACGAGATGGCCGAGGTCGAGGACGCCGTCGCGCGCTATCTCGGTCTTTGAAGCTCGTCCTGCGGATCCTTCGGGACGCGGCAGGAGTTCTCCAGGTAGAGGCCCGCGACGATGAGCACCACGAACGCCAGGAACGACCCCGTGGCGACGAAGAACTCCACCCGCGGGGTCTCCCTGGTCAGCAGCTGGACCGTCGTCAGCGAGAACCCGGCGAAGACGCCCGCGAAGACCGCGCCCGCGTACGCCGAGGCCTTCCCCAGCGCCGCCAGCCGGGCCACCGCCAGCGGCTCGACCGGTTTGGTGTCGGGCTTGCGGGCGATGCGCGCACGCGTCATCCAGCCGCTGTAGAACTCGCCGACGGCCAGCAGCAGGACGGTCGGGATCGCCGTCCACGGCACCAGCGGCAGATCGGCGTAGAACTGCCTGACGAACAGCCACGACAGCAGAGCGACGACGACCAGCACGCCTACCAGGACGGCGGGGCGAGTGGGCTTCAATCCGGCCCCTGCAGCTTGAGGTCCTGGCGCAGCCGTACGCCTGACTGGTCGAGCCCCTTCAGCAGGTCGGCGACCGGGCCGCGGCCCGGCATCACCGCCGAGGGGTCGGCCTCCACCCACGGCACCAGGACGAAGGCCCGCTCGTGGGCGCGCGGGTGCGGCAGCGTCAGCTCGGGGTCGTCGGAGACCACGTCGCCCGCGGCGATGATGTCGACGTCGAGCGTGCGCGGGCCCCAGCGTTCGGCCCTGACCCTGCCGAAGGCGTTCTCGATGCTCTGCGCCCGGTCCAGCAGCGTCTCGGGGGTGAGCTTGGACTCGGCGATGACGACGGCGTTGAGGTAGGGCTTCTGGTCGTCGGGGCCGCCGACGGGATCGGTCTCGTAGACCGGTGAGACCGCGACGAAGCGCAGCCCCGGCGCGTCGAACAGCGAGTCGATCGCGCCCTGAAGCGTCTGGAACCGGCTCCCCAGGTTGCTGCCCAGGGCGAGGACCACTTTCATGCACGGCTCCGCAGGATCGTGACGGCCACGTCGTCGAAGGGCAGCGGGATCGGGGCCGCAGGCTTGTGCACGGTGATCTCGGCCGCCTGCACGGTGTCGTCGGCCAGGCAGTGCTCGGCCAGCCGGGCGGCGAGCGTCTCGATCAGGTTGACCGGCTCCCCCTCGACGATCTTCGTCAGCGCCTGGGCCAGCTCGCCGTAGTGGACGGTGCGCGTGACGTCGTCGGTGTCGGCGGCGGGCCCGGTGTCGAGGAACAGCGTGGCGTCGATCACGAACTCCTGCCCGAGCTCGCGTTCGGCGGGCAACACCCCGTGGCGGCCCCGCGCGCGCAGCCCTCTGAGGGTGATCCGGTCAGCGGTCACGTTCGGCTTCCTCCTCCTCGTCCTCCTCGTCGCTCTGCAGCACCGGCGAGCCGTGGTGCATCCACAGCCGCCAGCCCCTGCCCGACCTGACGTAGACGTTGCTGGCCACCACCTTGCCGGCGGCGAAGCTGGCCTCGCCCTCCTCGCCCGCCGTCAGGATGTTCTCCACGCAGGTCAGGATCGCCACGTCGCCGAGCACGGTCGTCTGCACGTCGGTGAGCACGAACTGGATGTAGGTCGTGTTGGCCATGATGAGCGCCCACGACCGCAGCACCTCGGCCCGGCCCGACAGCATCGACCAGCCGGGATGCACGCACGACACCTGACCGTCGGCGGTGTCCTCGGCCCAGATCTCGGTCATCTTGTCGAGGTCGGCGTCCTCGATGGCGGTGTAGAAGGCCTGGTTGACCGTCTCGATCGCGGCGATGTCGACGCTCATCGGCCGCTCCCTCGGGTCCAGGCGGCCGCCACGCGGACGGCGTCGGCGTTCGGTGCCACGTCGTGCACCCGTACGCACCAGGCGCCCGCCTGCGCGGCCAGCGCCGTGACCGCGGTCGTGGCGGCGTCGGAGCGCTCGAACGGGCGGGGAGTGCCGTCGGGATCGGCCAGCAGCCTGCCGAGGAACCTCTTGCGCGACGCCCCGATCAGCAGCGGGAAGCCCAGCTCGGCCAGCTCGCCGATGCCGGCCAGCAGCGCCCAGTTGTGCTCGGCGGTCTTCGCGAACCCCAGCCCGGGATCCAGCACGATCTGGCTCTCGGCGACGCCCTCCGCCAGCACCAGCGCGACCCGCTTTTCCAGTTCCTCGCGCACCTCGGCGACCACGTCGGAGTAGACCGCCCTGCTGTCCATGTCGTGGCTGTGGCCCCGCCAGTGCATCACCACGTACGGCACGCCCGTCGCGGCCACCACCCGCGGCATGTCGGGGTCGGCCAGACCGCCACTGACGTCGTTGACGAGCGCGGCACCAACCTCGACCGCCGCTCTCGCCACCTCGGCCCGCATCGTGTCGACGCTCACCGTGACGCCCTCGCCCGTCAGGGCGCGGATCACGGGGACGACCCTGGCCAGCTCCTCCTCCTGCGACACCCGCGCCGCACCGGGCCGGGTGGACTCGCCACCGACGTCGACCAGGTCGGCGCCCTCCTCGACCAGCTCGAGGCCGTGGCGGACGGCGGCGTGCTCGTCGAACCACTGGCCGCCGTCGGAGAAGGAGTCGGGCGTCACGTTGACCACACCCATGACGAGGCAGCGCTCCTCGACTGGCAGCCCCATCTTCATGTCACCAAGCCTAGGTGCATCACTCGTGTCGTCTCCCCGCCGGGTCTCCCCTTTGTGGATAACGATCTGTCTCACCCCCGTGTACGGCTATGGCGTGACATGCTCCTGTGACGACCGCGGGTCCTGGATGGACAGGCGCCGACCGCGAAGGCGCCTGTCCGGGCGTGCCGTACCGGAGGAAGGGTCAGCGCAGGATGAGGGCCATCGCCTCGGCGCGGGTCTTCTCGCTGGTGCGGAAGTCGCCCCTGACCGCGGAGGTCATGGTCTTCGCGCCCGGCTTGCGGACCCCGCGCATGGTCATGCACAGGTGCTCGCACTCCATCACCACGATCACGCCGCGCGGCTCCAGCACCCGCATGAGCGCGTCGGCGATCTGCGAGGTCATGCGCTCCTGCACCTGCGGGCGCCTGGCGAAGACGTCGACCAGCCGGGCCAGCTTCGACAGCCCGGTGACCTGCCCCTTGTCGTTGGGGATGTAGCCGACGTGCGCCAGCCCGTAGAAGGGGACGAGGTGGTGCTCGCAGGTGGAGTACACCTCGATGTCGCGCACCAGCACCATCTCGTCGTGGTCGACGTCGAACACCTTGTTCAGCACGTCCTCGGGGCGCTGGTGCAGCCCCGAGAACTGTTCGGCGTACGCGCGGGCCACCCTGGCGGGGGTGTCGAGCAGGCCGTCACGGTCCGGATCCTCGCCGATGGCGTACAGGATCTCCCGGACGGCCTTCTCGATCCGAGCGTGATCGACCTCGCGCGGCTTCACGCACCCTCACCAGAGGGGAGGGCGTTGTCGGCGCGCGCGGTCAGTGCGCCGTTTCCGGACTGCTCCTTCGGCGTCAGCACCGGCGGGCGGTCCGAGGGGAGCCGCTTGCCGTAGCCCGCGTAGGACGGGCGGTGCTCCTTGACGACGACGGGCGAGAAGATCTGGAGCACCTGCTCGCGGGAGAGGGTCTCCTTCTCCATGAGCTCCAGCACCAGGTTGTCGAGGACCTCGCGGTACTCCACGAGGATGTCCCACGCCTGGTCGTGCGCCGTCTCGATCATCCGGCGCACCTCCTCGTCGATCGTGGAGGCGATCTTCTCGGAGTAGTCGCGCTCGTGGCCCATCTCGCGGCCCAGGAAGACCTCGGCCTGGCCGGTGCCGAACTTGCGGGCGCCGAGCTGCTCGCTCATGCCGTACTCGGTGACCATGCGGCGGGCGACGGCGGTGGCCTTCTCGATGTCGTTGGAGGCGCCGGTGGTGGGCTCGTGGAAGACGAGCTCCTCCGCCGCGCGACCGCCGAGCAGCATCGCGAGCTGGTCCATCATCTCCGACCGCGTGGCGAGGAACTTGTCCTCCATCGGCAGGGTCATGGTGTAGCCGAGCGCGCGGCCACGGGAGAGGATCGTGATCTTGTGCACGGGGTCGCTGTTGGGCAACGCGTGCGCCACGAGCGCGTGACCGCCCTCGTGGTAGGCGATCATCTTCTTCTCCTTGTCCGACATCACCCGCGTCTTGCGCTCGGGGCCGGCCATGACGCGGTCGATGGACTCCTCGAGGGTGTCCATGGTGATCAGCTTCTGGTCGGCGCGCGCGGTGAGCAGCGCCGCCTCGTTGATCACGTTGGCCAGGTCGGCACCGGTGAAGCCGGGCGTACGGCGGGCGATGATGTCGAGGTCGACCTCGGGCGCGAACGGCTTGCCGCGACCGTGGACCTTGAGGATGCCCTTGCGGCCCTCCAGGTCGGGACGGTCGACGGTGACCTGCCGGTCGAACCGGCCGGGACGCAGCAGCGCCGGGTCGAGGATGTCGGGCCGGTTGGTCGCGGCGATGAGGATCACGCCGCCCTTGACGTCGAAGCCGTCCATCTCGACGAGCAGCTGGTTCAGCGTCTGCTCGCGCTCGTCGTGACCGCCGCCGAGGCCGGCGCCGCGGTGGCGGCCGACGGCGTCGATCTCGTCGATGAAGATGATCGCCGGCGCGTTGGCCTTGGCCTGCTCGAACAGGTCACGCACGCGGCTGGCGCCGACACCCACGAACATCTCGACGAAGTCGGAGCCGGAGATGGAGTAGAACGGCACGCCCGCCTCACCCGCGACCGCGCGGGCGAGCAGGGTCTTGCCGGTGCCGGGCGGGCCGTACAGCAGCACGCCCTTGGGGATCTTGGCGCCGATGGCCTGGAACTTGGCCGGGGCCTGCAGGAACTCCTTGATCTCCTGCAGCTCCTCGATGGCCTCGTCCGCGCCGGCGACATCGGCGAACGTCGTCTTGGGGGTGTCCTTGGTGATCAGCTTCGCCTTCGACTTGCCGAAGTTCATCACCCGGCTGCCGCCGCCCTGCATCTGGTTCATGATGAACAGGAAGATGAGCACGATGATGACGATCGGCAGGAAGCTCACGAGCAGGCCGATCAGGAAGTTCTCCTGCGGCACCTCGACGTTGAAGCCGTTCTTGAGCTTGCCGGCCTGGTCCTGCTTCTCGAGCTCGTCGACGAGCTGCACACCCTGCCCCGCCACCCAGCTCGACTGGATGCGGTTGGTGGACACGTCGCCGATCTTGACCGGGGTGTTGAGCGTCAGCTCGATACGCTGGTCCTTGTCGACGACCTTCGCGTTGGAAACGTTGCCGTCGCGGATCTGCTTGAGCACCGTGGACGTGTCGGCTGTCTTGAAGTTGCCGTCACCGCTCCACATCGTGGTGACAAGCAGGAGCAGCACGACGATGCCCAGGATCCACAGCAGTGGCCCACGTGTAAATCGCTTGAGATCCATCCGATGCGGAACCCCTGCGGGCCCGTCCCTTCCTGACCAAGGCCTTGAACCCCGACGATCCGGGGCTGCGGCATCCGACACCGCTCCTACTGACTACCCGAGGGCGACACGGGGTCACCCCCTCGGTGTCAGAAGGTACACCGGGGGAGGCGCAGGGTCACTGCCCGCTCCACCGGCCTTGCCCTACCAACGTACGTCAGGCCGCTCGATGTTCCCCGCCATTCGTCGGCTGTCAGCTGTTGTAGACGTGCGGCGCGAGCGTCCCGATGAAGGGGAGGTTGCGGTAACGCTCCGCGTAGTCGAGCCCGTAGCCGATGACGAACTCGTTCGGGATGTCGAAGCCGATGTACTTGACCTCGATCGGCACCTTGACCGCGTCGGGCTTGCGCAGCGCCGCGCAGATCTCCAGCGAGGCGGGGTTGCGCGACTTCAGGTTGTCGAGCAGCCAGCTCAGCGTGAGGCCGGAGTCGATGATGTCCTCGACGATCAGCACGTGGCGGTTGGTGATGTCGGTGTCGAGGTCCTTCAGGATCCGCACCACACCCGACGACTTGGTGCCGGCGCCGTAGGAGGACACCGCCATCCAGTCGGTCTGGACCGGCAGGTGCAGGGCCCGGGCCAGGTCGGCCACCACCATCACCGCGCCCTTCAGCACGCCGACGAGCAGCAGGTCCTTGCCTGAGTAGTCTGCGTCGATCCGAGCCGCCAGTTCGCCGATCTTGGCCTGGAGCTCGTCTTCGGAGATGAGGACCCTCTCGAGGTCCTTGCCCATGTCGGCTGCGTCCACCTGGGTGTCCTTACGCTTGGTTCTCTTGCGCGGGGGCGAACACAAGGGTGCCATACCGCCGAACCACACCAACTCCCCCGGGTAGGTCGGCCCTTCCTTGCCCTCGCCATGCCGTGATCAGCCGTTCCACGGCCATCACGTGGCCCGCCGACAGCGCTCCCGAGGGCGAGCCCGCGGCGATCGCCGCGCGCCGCAGCACGCGCCGCCGCACGGCGGCCGGAAGACCGTCGAGCCCCGGTACGGCAAGCGTCACAACCCCTCCGATATCGCTTAGAGCGCAATCGTCGAAGGCCCTCGCGGCCCACTCGTCGAGGGCGTCGGCGTCGTCCCTCGCCAGATCGGCGGTCCGCGCGAGCGCCTGGGCGACGCCCGGCCCCAGCTCCCCCTCCAGCACCGGCAGCACCCTGGTACGCACCTTCACCCTGGTGTAGCGGGTGTCGGTGTTGTGCGGGTCGTCCCACACGTCGAGGCCCAGCGCCGCGCAGGCGGCCTCGGTGGTGTCCCTGCCGAGCCGGAGGAACGGCCTGCGGTAGCGGCCCGCCCGCTCCGCCATCCCCGACAGCGACCGCGGTCCACTGCCCCTGGCCAGGCCGAGCAGGACGGTCTCCGCCTGGTCGTCACGGGTGTGGGCGAGCAGGACCGTCACGGCTCCCAGCCGGTCGGCCGCCGCGGCGAGCGCCTGGTAGCGGGCGTCGCGGGCGGCCGCCTCGGGGCCGCCCGCCGTACCGACGCTGACGGTGAGGACCTCGACCGGGTCCAGGCCCCACCCCCTCGCCGTCTCGGCGACCTTCACCGCCCGGTCGGCCGAGCCGTCCTGGAGCTGGTGGTCGACGGTGAGGAGACCGGCGCGGATGTTCGCCCTGGGCGCAACGAAAGCCAGGGCGGCGGCCAGCGCGAGCGAGTCGGCGCCGCCGCTGCAGGCGGCCAGCACCAGGTCGCCGGGGACGAGGTCGGCCAGCGCCTCGCGGACGGCTCGCCGTACGTCGGCGACGGCCGGATGTGGGCCCATGGCGCCATTCTCCCGCCCCTCGGGCCCCGCTCAGCCGGACGGTCCCCGCGACGCCCGCGCCTGGCAACCTCGGGGATCGTTCCCGCGTCCGGCCAGACCGCCGGAATCGTCCCCGCGCCTGGCCGGCTCTCCGGATCGTCCGCGTCCGGCCGGACCGCCGGGATCGTCCCCGAGACGCCCGCGCCGGTCAGGCCTCCGGGTCGGCCGGCTGGGCCGGGAGGGCGGACGGGCTCTGCGGGACGACGCGCGCGATCCACCGGTCAGGATCGGCGATCTCGTCCGACATCGGCAGCGTCTCCGGCGAGGTCCACACGCGGTTGAACCCGTCCATCCCCACCTTGCCGACCACGTGCCGGACGAAGGCCGACCCCTCGGCGTACTGCTTCATCTTCATCTCGAGGCCCAGCAGCTTGCGCACCGTGCGGTCGAGGCGCGACATCCCCTCGCGGCGCTGGCTGAACTTCGCCCTGATGTCGGCCACCGACGGCACCACGCTCGGGCCGACCGCGTCCATCACGTAGTCGCCGTGCCCCTCCAGGAGCGTCATCACCGCGGTGATCCGGTCGAGGATCTCCTTCTGCTCCGGCGTCTGGATCACGTCGATGAGGTTGCCGTCGCCGGTGCCGCGCACCACGTCAGCCACGGTGTCGGCGGCGGCGCGCAGCCGTTCGAGCAGGGTGGCCACGTCGAGGTCGGAGGCGAGCAGGAAGTCGGTCATCTGCGACCTGACGTACTCGCGCAGCCACGGCACCCCCGTGAACTGCACCCGGTGCGTCTCCTCGTGCAGGCACACCCACAGGCGGAAGTCGCGCGGGTGGACGCCCATCTCGCGCTCGGCGTTGACGATGTTCGGCGCGACGAGGGTGAGGCGGCCGATGGGCTCGCGTCCCGTCGGGTCGGGCGGCAGGAACAACTCGTACTGCCCCAGCACCCGCGAGGCGAGGAAGGCCAGCACGGCGCCCACCTCGACGCCGGTGATCCGCGACCCGACGGCGCTGACGATGGCGGGCGGCGGGTTGTCGCGGTTGGCCATCCGCTCGGTCAGCGGTTCGAGCACGACGCGGAAGCCTTCGACGTTCGCCCGGATCCATCCCGGCCGGTCGACGATGGTGGCGGGCTGCGGCGGGGTGGCCGCCTCTATCTTGGTGAACTCGCGAACGTGCCCCTCCGCTTCACGGGAGAGGGTGCGCAGTTCGGTGACGGCGTGGCGGGCCTCCTCACGGCTCACCTGTGGTCCGGGGCGCACCAGGCGCGTTCCGGTCGAGACGGCCAGATCCCAGTCGATCACCTGCATACCGTCCACCGTACGTGGTCGGCTCGCCCGCTGCGAAGAACTGGCCCGCCCTCCTGCGCGGGCCCGGCGCCGCCGCCCGGCTGCCGCGTGCCCTGGCCGGTCAGGAGCGGGCGACGATGGCGGCCAGACGGTCGAGGACCGACTCGGCGGTGTAGGGGACCTTGTCGGCCAGGAAGGCGAAGGTGACCAGCCGCCCCGAGCGCGTGGTGGCGAACCCGGCCAGCGTGTTGACGTGGTTGAGCGTGCCGGTCTTGGCGCGGACCAGGCCGACCTGCCCCTTGCTGTCGCCGCCGGTGAAGCGGTGGCCGAGCGTCCCGGTGAACCCCGCGATCGGCATGCCAGCGAGCAGCGGACGCAGCGCGGGGTCCTTGGCCGCCACGGCCAGCACACGGGCCAGGCCATCCGCGCTGATCCGGTTCCTGATGGACAGCCCCGACCCGTCGGAGACCGTCACACCCTTGTCGATGCCCAGCCGCTTGAGCACCGCCAGCACCGCCTGGGAGCCGCCCTCGAAGGAGGCGGGCCTGCCCTCCTTGATGGCCACGTGCCTGGCCAGCGCCTCGGCCAGGTCGTTGTCGCTCTTCGTGAGCGTGCGTTCGACGAGCGCGTAGACGGGCGCGGACTCCACCGCGGCGAGCGTGGCCGCCCCGCGGGCCGCCTTGGCCGGGCGGATCGACGTGCCGACGCTGATGCCGTACTTGCCGAGGGTCCTGGCGAACGCGGTGGCCGCGTAGGCGGCCGGGTCGGCGACGCGCGGCGTCGAGGAGGCCGGGTTCTGGCGGCCCTCGTCGATCGCCAGCGCGTGGACGGGAGCGGCCTCGCCGTCCGGGATGTAGTTGGGCTTCCAGCCGGGCGCGGACCCGCTGCCGGTGAAGAGGGAGGCGTCGTAGGAGAGCGTGACCTTGGTGACGCCCGACGACTTGAGCGCGGCCGCGGTGCGGGAGGCGAGCTGGACCATCGACGCCTGCTTGGGATAGGCGCCCGGCTTGGCCGACGGCCCGGCCAGCGTCGGATCGCCGCCGCCGACCAGCACGATCGAGTTGCGGTTCGAGCCCTGGACGACGGAGGTCTTCAGGCGGGCGTCGGGACCGAGGGAGGCGAGCGCGGCGGCGCAGGTCACCACCTTGGTGGTGGAGGCCGGGGTGATCCCGGTGGCGGCGTCGGCGGCGAAGATCTGCTCCCCCGTCCCGGCGTCGATGACGACGGCGCCCACCCTGGCACCGAGCGCTTCGTCACCCAGGGCGTCGGCGAGCTGTGCGGCCAAAGTACCCTTAGGGGGGAGAGGTCCGTCTCCACCCGAGGCCAGCACCGGCCCCGCGGTGACCACAGGGACGGGCGAAGGCTCAGCACGCTCGGTCGGCAGTGGTTCAGGCCTCGTCAGCGCGCCCAGGCTGAGATCGTTCGTCAGCGCGTACGCGCCGGCGACGATCGTCACCGCCTGGAGCATGGCGAGTGTGGTCAACGCCACCCACCGCTCGCGCCGCACCACGTCGCCGACCTCTCTCTCAGTTCGCCTACGAGACATTAACGCCCAACCGGGGGTGCCCGGGGGGCTCGAGCGGAGGAACCGCGGTGGAGTTCGACGTTGTCGTTGAAATTCCGAAGGGGCAACGGAACAAGTACGAAGTGGACCACGAGACCGGCAAGATCAGGCTTGACCGGCTCCTGTTCACCTCCACGCAGTACCCCGCCGACTACGGCTTCATCGAGCACACCCTCGGCGAGGACGGCGACCCGCTCGACGCCCTCGTGCTGCTGCAGGAGCCGACCTTCCCCGGCTGCTACATCACCTGCCGCGCGGTCGGCATGTTCCGCATGACCGACGAGAAGGGCGGCGACGACAAGGTCCTGTGCGTGCCCGCCACCGACCCGCGGATGGAGCACATCCGCGACATCCACCACGTGGCGGAGTTCGACCGGCTGGAGATCCAGCACTTCTTCGAGGTGTATAAGGACCTGGAGCCCGGCAAGTCGGTCGAGGGCGCCAACTGGGTGGGCCGCGTCGAGGCCGAGGCCGAGATCGAGCGCTCGTTCCAGCGCGCGAAGGAGCAGGGCTACACCGCCCACTGACGGTTTCCCCGCGGGGCGCGGGGTTTCGTGGTGGCTCACGTCTCACGGGACCTCCCGTCTCGCGGGTGTGTCCGTCTCAGCGGACCCGCGACTCGTCGAATCTCGCGCATTCTGGAACCTCGCGCCTTGTGGAACCTCGCGTCTTGTGGACACTCGCTCGGCGACCGTTGTCCTCCGGCGTGCGGTGGATAGTGCGCACCGCCGGATCTCGGCGCTTCCGGACGCTCACGTCTCGCGGAAGCGATGTCGCTGGAGGATTCCCTCGGCGTACGGCCGGACCGGGCGGCCTAGCGGGGACGGGTCGCGCCGACCAGGTCCCTGCGCCACATGGAGGCGATGCGGACCACGTCTCCCGTCTGCGGCGCGTGCACCATCATGCCGCGCCCGACGAAGATCCCCACGTGGTGGATGTCTCCGGGATTGTTCGTGACCTTGCCGAAGAACAGCAGGTCACCCCTCTGCAACTGGTTCAGAGGGACGTGCGGGCCCGCGTTCCACTGCGTGCCCGTCCAGTGGTCGAGCCGCACCCCGACCTTCTCCCAGGCCCGCATGGAGAGCCCGGAGCAGTCAAAGCCCGACGGGCCGGCGGCCGCCCACACGTACGGCTTGCCGAGCTGCGTCAGCGCCCAGTTGGCCACGACGTCACCCGTCGTCTGGCCTGGTGTCATCCATCTGGCGGCCGATCCGGCCCCGCTGGCCTTCGCCAGCCGCTGTTGTCGCTCCAGCCGGGCCTGTTCCATCGCGGTGGCCCGCTGCCTGGCCAGTTGTTCGGCCTCGGTGCGCGCCGCGTCCACGCGTTTCTCCAGCGTGACCTTCTCCGCCTCGATGGCCTCGGTCTCGCGTTGCTGCGTGTCGACCGCCGCCTCGGCCGCCGCCTTGGCCTCCTCGGCCTGCGCGGCGGCCCGTTGTTGCTCGGTGTAGGCGTCCTCGGCCTGCGCGCGGAGCACGGTCGCCACCTGTTGGGTGTCGCGCACCTGTTTCAGCTTCTCGGTCTGCTCCTGGCCGATGGATTCGAGCGTGCTCGTCCGGTGCAGGTAGCCCTCGAGCCCGCCGCCGTCGCTGAACAGGCTGACCATGGGATTGCTGAGATCCATGCCCGCGTACGACTGCGTGGCCAGCATCGAGACGGCGGCCTTCGTCGCCGCCACCCTGTCCTCGGCCGCTTTCAGCCGCTCCATGGCCATGGAGTGCCGCTCCCGCGCCCCGTCCAGCTGGACGATCTGGCCGTTGTACGCCTCGACCATCCGCCCGGCGTTGACGGCCAGCTCGTCCAGCCGCGTGTTGGCCGCGGCCAGCCGTACGCTTGCCACCCCGAGCGCCTTGGCCCGCTGCTTCACGGTGGCGCGCGCCCTGGCGACCTCACCCGCGGATGGCGCGGGCTCGGCGGCGGCCGGTGGACACAACGTCGCCACCATGCAACAGGCGACGAACAGGCGTGTTCTGACGGTATGCATACGATTCCCCCCTGCGCATGCGTCGTCACTCTATGCACACGATTCCCATTAGTCACACAGCGCACACATGAAACTTACGTAACGTAATCACCGCAGGCGGAGTAGGCGTTCTATCCACGGCCGGAGTCCCGTCGAGGGCGGTATCGCCCCCTTCGGGTAGGCGAAGACCGGCGTCTCGCTCCCATACGCAGCGTGAAGTTCGGCGGCCTTGCACCAGTCGGCGGTGACGCGGGCGGCGGCCCACGCGGCGGCGATGGCCGGGCGCGCCTCGGGATGGCGTTCGAAGGTCTGGTAAAGGGTCATGGTGGCGTGGGCGGCCTGGTGCCCGACGCGTGGATAGGCGGCGCCCGCCAGGTAGGGGGCGGTGACCCTGCCGCCGTAGGCGGTGCCGAGCACCCAGGTCCAGTCGGCGACGACGAGGGCCAGCACGGGGTCGGGCACGGCGGCGGCCGCGCCGTACATGCGCTCCTGGCGGGGGCCGGCGAGCCTGCACCTGGTCCACAGCCAGTCGAGGTCGGCGGGAGGGTCGCCGCGGGCCAGCCACGAGAGCGTGGCGAGGGAGCGCGCGGTGAGCAGGCGGGACAGGTCGAGCACGTCCCTGAGCATGCGGGGGCCGGGGTCGAGCCAGGTCGGCCAGTCGATCTCATGGATGCGGGGCACCAGGTCGGCCAGTTCCCCAGGAACGGGGAGCGGGCAGACCCGGTGCCCCTTGACGGTGAAGCGCTCCACCGGGCTTACGCGTTCTCCTGCCTGGCCGGCGCCTCGGTCAGGACCTGTGGGGGCTCCTCGGCGGCCGTGACCACCGGTGTCCCGCCGCTTGCCCGCTCAGGCGCGCCGCCCCCGGACGCCGCGCCCCCGGACGCCGCGCCCCCGGCCCCCGACCCTTCGGCACCCGTGGACCCGGAACCCGAGGACCCGGAACCCGTGGACCCGGAACCGCCTGAACCCTGCTGCGGATCCTTCGTCGGTGGGACGGTCGGCGCGGGAGTGGGGGTGGGCTCCGGCTTGGGCGGCTCCGTCGGCAGCCGCGTGGCCGTCGGCTCCGGAGTGGGCGGCGGGGACGTCGCCGGCTGCGTGGCCGTGGGGGTGGGGGTCGGGGTGGGGGTCGAGGTGGCGGTGGGCGTCGCCGTAAGGGTGGGCCGGGGGGTGGGCGTCCTCGTGGGGCACGGCGTCTTCGTCGGACTGCCGTGGTGGTCACGGGGCGGGCTCGTCCCCGGCGGCTCCCCCGGCGTCAGCGTCGGCGGCGTCGGTGCCGGGCCCGTGCGGGTCGGCTGGGGCACCCACGGGACACGCGGCGGCGCCGGCACGGGGTCCGGCGTCGTCGCGGTCACCGGCGCCGTCGACCGGTGCGCCCCGACGGGATAGGTCGCCGAGCTGTTGAGGATGGGCTCCACCGTGATCGGCGTGTCGTGAGGGTTCGGCAGCCAGGGCAACCTGATCCCCGGCGGCTCCCCGGTCGCGGGAAACGCCCCCGAGGCGATGCCCGTGATCCCGTCACCCTCCTTACCGAAGTAGGTGAAGATCATGCCGATGGCCGCGAGGGTGGCGACCGCCGCCAGCGCGCCCGCCAGCGCCTGCGACCAGCGCCGTGCCCTCCCGTCTCCCGCGTGGGGAAACCCGGCCGCGTCCAGCGCGGCCGACCGCCGCGCCACATACCTCCGGTACGGCAGCAGCTCGGGGTCGACGAAGCAGCTCATCACCCTGACCCTGAGCGTCTCCGGCAGCGCCGCGGCGGGCATCAGCTCGAAGACCTTCGCGATCGACACCTGTCCGGCCCGGTGCGGCGCGCAGGTCTCGCACCTGTCCAGGTGGGCGACCACCTCCCCGCGCATCTCGGCGGTCAGCTCGCCGGAGAAGCCGGTGAGGATGGCGGCCCGCTGCGGGCAGTCGTAGGGACCCTTCCGGGCGAGGACCTCGGCGGTGATCGCGTCGCCGAGCCGTTCGGCGGCCGCCTCGTGGGTGATCTCGATCTGGCGCGGCGTGACCCCGAGAACCGCCGCGACATCGAACGTGGACAGGCCGTGCCTGGTGGTCAGCTCGAGCAGCTCGGCGTCGGCCGCCGTCAGGCTGCGGACGGCGTTCCACGCCATGACGCGCAGGTCGGCGTCGGCGGGATCGGCCAGGGCAGGGAGCGCGACCATCACCTCGGTCTCGTCGCCGCCACCGCCGGTGCGCCGGCGCAGGCACTCCTGCCTGGCCAGCGCGTAGAGCCAGCCGCGCAACCTGTCGGGCTCGGCCAGGGCGCCGATGTGAGCCTCGGCGGCGATGAGGGTGTCGCGCAGGGCGACCTGGGCGCTGTCGGGATTGCTGAGGAGGGTCCAGCAGTAGTGGTGGATGCCCTCGGCGTGCGTGTCGTAGAGCGCCGCGAGGGCACCCGGGTCGCGGGCGCGGAGAGCCTCGACCAGGACGCGGTCGTTCATCTGTTGTGTGGCGCGGAACCCATGGCTCGGAGCAGCGCCACCCTCCTTTCCACGCTCTTGCGGCAGGGGTGATGTCCGGGCGGGCCGGCCGAGCACCTGACGCGGACTGCGGGCACGCTGACCGGCCTCCCTTCAGCCAGATGGGACCGAGAAGGCGAGCCGCGGCCTCGCCGCCGCTGCGCCGACGTGACCGAAGGTAATGGATCGGTAACTTGCCGTTCTACCGGTTCATTGGGGTCCGCCAAGAAAAACCCGTAGCCCTGACCGATTTATCGTCTTATTGACGAGCGGATCGCCAAAGAAAGCCCGTCCGGAAATGTCACGAATGACAGCGCACAAAGAGGGCCCGCGGGAAAGCGCGGGCCCTCGTCGGGTTGTCAGGGGCGTGGATCAGGGTGCCGTCAGGGCTTGCTCTCGCCCGGCGGCATCTGCCGTCCCTTGTCGTACGCGAACGGCGCGGTCGTCGGCTTGACCGTGTGCACCGGCTGCGCCCCGCCCAGCGCCAGCTCCTCGTAAGGACGTCCGGTCGAGCCCCAGGTCCTGGCCACCACGTCCGTCATGGCCACCTTCGCCGTCGCGGGCGGCCCTTCGACCGTCAGGATGAACCGCGGCGGCTTCCCCGCCCGCACGTCGTCGACGAACGTGCTGGCGCCGGCCACCAGCTTGCCCGCCTGGTCACGCAGCAGCGCGGTCACGACCAGGCTGCCGGCGGGCAGCACGTAGGGGTTGTCGACCTCGCCGGTGACCAGGTAACTGCCGTTCTTCTGCTTGACGGTCTGCGACCTGGTGATCGGGAACGGCAGCAGCGACGACGGGACGCGCGCCGCCTGCCGCCACTGCGTCGAGCGGTACTCGATCGTCACCTTCGCCGGCTTTCCTGAAGCCGGCATCTGCCCGGTGAAGGGCAGGTCGCCCCCCGGCGGGACAGCGTCGAGCGGCTGGTCCGTGCGGGCCACCTCGGCGCCCTTGGCGTCGCGCCCCACGATCGTGGCGACGACGTGCTCGCCGAAGTGCCAGGGGTTGCTGTTGACCAGCACGCCCGCCCAGTTCACGACGTACCCGTCGGCGCTCTTGGCGACCGACGAAGCCTGCTCTTTGAGTACGAGCGGCTTCATCTGGACAGGTGGCTTCTCCGCCGCGGCACAACCCGCCACGAGGACGAGGGCGAAGGCGGCGATGGTACGGATACGCGGAATCACGTTGCCGTGATAACCGGTTTCCGGGTACGGCAGGCATGAACACGCGCCTGCCGTACCAACTCTTTAGTCAATGTTCAGCGTTGGCGGGCCACGCGTGTTTCGTCCCACACCGGTTCGGCGGATTCGTACACATTTCCATCCGCCCCGAACACCAGAAACCTGTCGAAGTCGTCGGCGAACCAGCGGTCGTGCGTGACCGCGACCACCGTGCCGTCGAAGGCGTTCAGCCCATCCTGCAGCGCCTCGGCGCTTGCCAGGTCGAGGTTGTCGGTCGGCTCGTCGAGCAGCAGCAGGGTCGCGCCCGACAGTTCGAGCAGCAGGATCTGCAGCCGCGCCTGCTGCCCTCCCGACAGCGTCTCGAAGCGCTGGTCGGCGATGAGCCCGGCGAGCTCGTAGCGGGCCAGGACCTTCATCGCCTCGTTCTTGAGCTTGGCGTGCTCGGTCATGACGATCTCGCACGGTGTGCGGCCGTGGAGCTCGGGGCGGGCGTGCGTCTGGGCGAAGTGTCCCGGCACGACGCGCGCGCCCAGCCTGGCCACTCCCGTGTGCGCGACCGGCTCCCCGGCCAGCAGGCGCAGGAAGTGGGACTTGCCCGACCCGTTCGAGCCGAGGACGGCGACGCGCTCGCCGTACCAGATCTCCAGGTCGAACGGCTTCATCAGGCCCGTCAGCTCCAGGCTCTCGCTGATCACCGCGCGCTTGCCCGTACGGCCGCCGCGCAGCCGCATGCTGATCTTCTGGTCGCTCGGCGCCACCTCCGGCGGCCCCGCCTCCTCGAACCGGCGCAGCCGCGTCTGGGACGCGTGGTAGGCGGCCGCCATGCCGTCGTTGTACCTGGCCTTGTTCTTGAGCATGTTGACCAGGGCCTTGAGCTTGGCGTGCTCCTCGTCCCACCGCCTGCGCAGCTCGTCGAGGCGCTCGTTCCTGGCCTTGCGGGCCTCGGCGTAGGTGCCGAACCCCCCGCCGTGGATCCAGACGCCGCCCGACTCGACCGTGACGATGCGGTCGGCGGCGTTGGCCAGCAGCCGCCGGTCGTGACTGACCAGCATGACGGTCTTCGGAGTCTCGTTGAGCTGCTGCTCCAGCCAGATCTTGCCGGGCACGTCGAGGTAGTTGTCCGGCTCGTCGAGCAGCAGCGTCTGGTCGGGCCCGCGCAGCAGCGCCTCCAGGACCAGGCGCTTCTGCTCCCCGCCCGACAGCGTGGACGTCTCGCGGTACTTCACCCTGTCGTACGGCACGCCGAGCGCCGCGATCGTGCAGGTGTCCCAGAGCACCTCGATGTCGTAGCCGCCCGCATCGGTGTAGTCGGTGATCGCCTGGGCGTAGCGCATCTGGGTCTTCTCGTCGTCGCGCTCCATCATCGCCAGCTCGGCCTGGTCGAGGCGGTGCGCCGCCTGCCGTACCGCCGGTGGGGCGACGCTGAGCAGCAGGTCGTGCACCGTGCTGCCGTCGCGGATGCTGCCGATGAACTGGCGCATGACGCCCAGCCCGCCCGAGCTGGCCACGCTGCCCTCGACCGGCTGGATGTCGCCGGCCACCAGGCGCATCAGCGTGGTCTTGCCGGCGCCGTTCGGCCCGACGAGCGCGGCTTTGACGCCCTCGCCGATGCGGAAGGACACGTCGTTGAGCAGCGGCCGCCCGTCAGGCAGGACGTAGGTGAGGTGCCCCACCTCGACGTGTCCCATGGCGATTCCCTTTCAGAGGTCCTCGCGCAGGCTACATGGGCGTTTCGCGGGCGGGCATCCTATTTTCAGCGCGCACGGCCGGCCGCACCACGGAGAAGTTCGGTCTTCACGACTCCCTCGACTTCGATGCGCGCGAAATCGGGCAGTACGAAGCGACTTCCGGTGGCCGCATCTGGTATGCCATCGATGACGACAACCGCACGCTGTGGATCACGAGGGCGGGCACCGGGCACCCCAAACAGACCGACAAGCGCAAGGGTCGCAAGGCGCACGTCAGAACTTTCCTCATCGAATGCTTGCTTCCTGTACGGCCGGACCGAGGAATCGGGCGGGCGCTGGATGCTGGGTGAGCGCCTGATAGCAGGTGATCAGACCGACCAGGGCCGCGCCCCAGAACAGGAACCCGCCGTAGGTCAGGCCGATCACCCACAGGTTCGCGCTGCCGGGCGCGGTCGGGAACTCGGCGAGGCCGACGAACTCACCGATCGTGGTCACCGCCGCCGGCAGCCCCATGGACAGCAGGCCGACGCCGCCGATCCAGCCGGCGCCCAGCACCAGCCGGCGGGGCACCCACCGGGCCCAGCCCTGGATCAGCGCGACCGCGCACAGCGCGCCGAACACCGGAATGGTGACGCTGAAATCGGCCAACGGGCTGTACCAGTGGTGCGCACCCACCAGCCCCGATTCACGGTAGCCGCCCACCGGGTAGCCCAGGGCCCACACCGCCTTGAGGGTCGCGTAGGGCAGCGGCGCCAGCGTCGCGGCCCAGCCGAACCGGCGCAGCCGGCGGCCGACAGCTCGCACGTCCACCGACTCGGGGCGCGTGCGACGCTGGTAGGACCAGGCGGCGACGGCGAGCGCCCCGACGCCGACGAGCACGATGAGCTGGTCGACGAACAGCGTCCAGTACGGCTCGGCCGCCCAGCCGGGCAACCCGGTGACCCACAAGAGCACCCGCAGCAGGTTGAGCAGCAGGATCTGGCCGCCGAAGCACAGCAGCGCCAGCGCGCCGATCCAGGTCGCCGCAAGCAGGCCCGTGCGCGGGATCCGCCGCCCGAAGGGCCGCACCGTGGCCAGCGCCAGCACGGCCATCGCGGCCAGCGCGAGCACACTCCCCCACCCGGACAGGCCGTCCAACTCGGGCAGCGGCCGGCTGGCGCACGGATCCGCGGCGGTGGCCGTGGCGGCCTCGGTGGCGCTGCAGCGCACGGCGAGCCACTCACCGCCCATCGTCCAGTAGGCGCGCAATCCCGCGTACGCCGCCGCCCAGCCGGCGGCGAGATAACCCGCGACCGGTGATCGTTGTCTCATGAGGTCTCCGTCCAATGTTCGTTCGGTGATCTCACACTCCCTCCGCGGACGCCGCTCCCGCGTCTGCCCGGCGGCCAGGAAAGATACGACCTCAGGCATACGCGGCTCCGCCCCCGGGCAGACGCGGCGCGCCCTTGCCCGTTCGTAGACTCAGGGCCATGTCACAGGCGATGGGACGGCTGCTCTCGCAGGCCAGGGCACGGCCGCCGCTCGCCGACGCCGCCCTGGCCACGCTGGTTGGCCTGCCGCTGCTGGGCTGGACCTGGCTCGTGCTGACCGCGACTCCTGGCCCCGCGCCGCTCGCGTTCGCGGGTGCACTGCTGGCGCACACCGCGATGGGCTTGCGGCGCACAATGCCGCTGGCGTCCTTCGGCGCGGTCTCGGTGGGATGCGCGGCGATGCTGGCTGGCACCGGGGTCCTGCTGCTGCCACCGTCGATGCTGGTGTTTCCGTGGTCGCTCTACTCGGTGTGCGCCTACGGATCGCGGCGTGCTCTGGGCTGGGGGCCGGCCGCGGCCGTGCTCGGATCCGCAGCCGTCGGCGCACGGTTCTGGCTCAACCCGCGCCAGGCGGCCGGCCTGCCCCCGGCGTACGTCTTCCTCTTCCTGCTCGCCGTCACCATGGTGGCGTGGAGCCTCGGCATGTGGCGCCGGACGCAGCGGGCGTACCTGGCCTCGCTGGAGGATCGGGCGCGCAGAGCGGAAGCCGATCGGGAGGAACGCGCCCGACGGGCCGTGAGCGACGAGCGAGCCCGGATCGCCAGAGAGATCCACGACGTGGTCTCGCACTCGCTGTCAGTGGTGATCAGCCAGGCGCAGGGCGGCACCTATGCGGTAGGCGCCGACCCTGGCCGGGCTGCGGAAATCCTCGCCACGATCGCCGACGCCGGACGCCACGCGCTGGCGGACATGCGCGGCCTGCTGGGCGTGCTGCGCGCCGACACGCCGCTGGAGCCCGAGTCCGGAGACTCCGCGCCGACGCTGGCCGAGCTGCCCCGGCTGCTGGAGGGGACCAGGGCCGCCGGGCTGGAGGTGACGTTCCGGCAGGACGGCACCGAGCGGCGGCTCAGCCCCGCCGCCGAACTGGCGGTCTACCGGCTGGTCCAGGAGTCGCTGACGAACACGCTCAAGCACGCGGGCGCCGGCCGCCGGGCCCTGGTGGTGCTGAGCTGGGAGACGGCCGAGCTTGCGGTGCGGGTCCAGGACGACGGCCCCGGGGATCCCGGCGGGCCCGGCGACGGCGCAAGGCTCGGCCTGGTCGGCATGCGCGAGCGATTCCTTGCCTTCGGCGGTACGGTTACCGCCGGACCGGCAACGGCCGGTGGGTTCCACGTGTCCGCCCGCCTGCCGTACCCCTGCGGACCGGAGCGAAGGGGCAGACGTGACGATCAGAGTGTTCTTCGTCGACGACCAGGTGATGGTCCGGGCCGGCTTCGTGATGGTGGTCGAGGCTCAGCCCGACATGATGGTCGCCGGTGAGGCCGGCGACGGCGCCGAAGCGCTGGAGAAACTGGCCGTCACGACCGCCGACGTGGTCCTGATGGACGTCCGGATGCCACGTATGGGCGGGGTCGAGGCGACCCACCGCCTGCTCGCTCGTCCCGGACCTGCGCCCCGGGTGGTCGTGCTCACCACGTTCGACCTCGACAAGTACGCCTTCGCCGCGCTGCGGGCCGGAGCCAGCGGTTTCCTGGTCAAGGACGCGCCGCCGGAGGACCTGTTGGCCGCGATCCGCACCGTGCACCGTGGCGACGCGGTCATCGCACCGTCCACCACCCGTCGGCTCATCGACCACATCGCCGCCGACCTCCCGGTGCCCGATGACGGTCCTGACCCACTGGCCGCGCTGACCCCGCGGGAACGCGAGATCCTCCAACAGATCGCGCTCGGCCGGTCCAACGCCGAGATCGCCGGTCGGCTGCTCCTGTCCGAGGGCACAGTGAAGACCCATGTGGGCCGCATCCTGGCCAAGCTCAAGCTCCGTGACAGAATCCAGGCCGTGATCTTCGCCTACGAGAACCGCCTTGTCCGCGCTTCTTGATCGACAGATCCCGGGTTCGAGTCCCAGGCGCCCTACCAGCCAAAACGGCGATTATCGATCTTTTCCAAAAGGGCGATGACAGCCACTTTGACAGCCAAGAGGCCGGACCTCGCCAGGAATCCGGCCACTCGTGCGTTCTTTGATCACCCGAACTGCTTCTTGGCGACCGCCTCGACGGTCGCTCGTTCGATGTCCGGGAGCACGTGCGTGTACGTGTATCAAGGAATGCGGGGCCAGTAATCAGGCCAGAAGAAGACGGCAATCTCGCGGCGAGGCATGGGGGTCACGGGTTGCACGTGAGGTGCCCCACCTCGACGTGTCCCATGGCGATTCCCTTTCAGAGGTCCTCGCGCAGGCTACATGGGCGTTTCGCGGGCGGGCATCCTATTTTCAGCTCGTGCGATCGACCACACCCCGGAGAAGTTCGGTCTTCACGACTCCCTCGACCGCGTGGCAGAGCTTGGCATCAGTTGTGAGCAACGGAATAGCTCTGTCGAGCGCCAGTTGGGCGAAGATCGCGTCATACATGCGGAGGGTGAGCCGCACCGCCAGAGTGGCGGCTCTCTCGAGCCTGTCTGCGTCGACCTGGTGGACGCGAACCCCGAACTCATCAATGACCCGGACGGCCGCGACGAACTCTTCAGCCGTCAGGCGACCGGCGAGAAGCCCCTTCTTCCGCAAGACTCCCGCGACTTCGATGCGCGCGAAATCGGCTGTCTCCAGCCCGACCTGATCGTGCAGGAAGGCCTCTTGAATTTCGCGAGCATGCTCGAAGCCAGGTTGATCGACAAACCACCTCAGGAACACGCCCGTATCGACGACGTAGGCGTCAGTCACGCGACTCGTCCCGAAGGCGATGGAGCTCTTCGTCCACGCCCGTCACTCCACGCATCCGCTCCCGGATCCGTTCCAGGGTCAGCGCTGCTCCCTCACGGCGGCGTGTCGCTGCGATGTTCTCACGGACGAGTGCCAGCACCGGCGGCACCTGGTCCTCGGGCAACTGGTCGACCAGCGAGTGGAGCTCGTCACGCATCGCGCTCATATACGGAGTCTACGATTCAGGCATGATCGACGGCAGCGCCTCGCCGTTAGCGCGACCATAGGTGTCATGGCTTGCACGTGAAGTGCCCCACCGTGTCCCATGGCGATTCCCTTTCAGAGGTCCTCGCGCAGGCTACATGGACGTTTCGCGGGCGGGCATCCTGTTTTCAGCGCGAACGGCCGGCCACACCGCGGAGAAGCCGTCGTGCCGCTGAAGGGTGGAACCACCTGCTCTCCCAGGCCCGGGAAAACCTGGACCGGGCGCGGGTGTCACGTGGACAACCGCCAGCACCCTCTCAAAGGCGCGCTGGGCGCGGTGAAGGTAGGCGGAGAATTCCTGGAGCAGTGGCAGTACGAGGCGACTTCGGAGTGGCCGCATCTGGTACGCCATCGATGACGACAACCGCACACTATGGATCACGAGGGCGGGCACCGGACACCCCAAACAGACCGACAAGCGCAGGGGTCGCTGACACTAGACAGGGTCATGGCTTGCACGTGACGTATCCGAACTCCCCGTGACCCACGGCGATTCCTCCATCGGTGGCTCGCGCAGGCTGCATGGCGGTTTCGCAGGCGGGCATCCGATTTTCAGCGCGTGCGTCGGCCACACCGCGCAACAGTTCGGTCTTCACGACTCCCTCAACCGCGTGGCAGATGCGCCTCTCGGCGTCAACCTGGTGGGCGGGGGCTAGCTGCCGGTACGGCGGTGCGCCTGGTTACGCTCCTCGAACCGGTCCTGCGCGTCCAGGACGGCGTCGCCGTACCGTGCGGCCCACACGCCCATCGCCCGCATCGGGCCGAGCAGCGCGACACCGGCCTCTGTCAGCGCGTAGTCCACGCGCGGTGGTGCCTCCGCGTACGCCCGGCGGTCGACCAGGCCGTTGTACTCCAGGCGCCGCAGCGCCTCGGTGAGGACCTTGGGGCGGATCCCGCCGATCCGGGCGACCAGTTCACGTGGCCGCATCGGACCGCTCTGGCCGAGCGTGTACACGACGACGCTGTCCCAGCGGTTCGCGAGCACCTCGAACGCCATGCGCGCCCGGCAGTCGGAGGTGTACGCGAGCTCCGGCAGGTCGGGGAGATTCTCCACGCCCCCATCCTGCCTGCTCCGACGGACACCACGTGGTGCGCATCGGGCCACCTACCGTCGGGGACCGGCATCACCTGCGATGTCACCTCGGCACTGCCGGGTCGCCGACGATCCGGAGTCAGGAGTCAGGAGTCACACCATGCGTATCGGCATCCTCGGCACGGGCATGATGGCCACGACACTGGGCGGCGCGTGGGTCCGCGCGGGGCACGACGTGCTGGTCGGCGGACGCGACCGGGCCGCGGCCGCCGCGACGGCGGCCCGTATCGGCGCCGCGGGGTACGGAACTCTCACGGACGGGGCGGTCCACGGCGACCTCGTCCTCGTGGCGGTCCCCGCGGACGTGGCGCCGAAGGTGGTGGAGGGGCTCGCCGACGCTCTCAGCGGGCGGACGGTCGTCGACTGCACGAACCCCATCGCGCCGGCCGACGGCGGGCTGATGCTGACGACAGGCGGCACGACGTCGGTGGCCCGGCGGATGGCGGAGGCCGCGCCGGGGGCCCACGTGGTCAAGGCGTTCAACCTGTGCCACGAGAGCATCTGGACGCTGCCACGCCCGGCGTTCGAGGGCGCCCCGCTGGCCGTGCCGTTCTGCGGGGACGATCCGGGCAGCCTCGACCAGGTCACCGCACTGATCACGTCGATGGGCTGCACGCCCATGCCCTGCGGGGGGCTGGCCCGCGCGGTCTACATCGAGGCGACGGCGGCGTTCGCCATCGGGGCGTGGTGGTCAGGAACGGAGCCGCGGTTCGCCTTCCCGACACCGGCACAGGCCTCGCCGAACTCCTAGAGCCTGCCGTTCGCCGGCGTCGACGCCGCGGCGTGGGGGCGCTCAGGGCGAGAAGTACAGCAGGACGGCAAGTACTACTAGACAATAAGTCATCTAATGACTAGAACTACGAGGACATCCCCCATCTGATAGGGGCCCGTGATGCGGCGACTCCTGCTGTCTCTCGTTCTCGTCCTCACCACGATCGCCGGCGCCCCCGCGACCGCCCTGGCCGCCGCCTGCGACCTGCCCACCTTCCGCGGCGCCGGCACCGACGCCAGGCTGACCTCCCTGTTCACCGCGTACGGCAACGACAACAGCCGCCTGGACGACTGGACGGGCGCCGACGGCACCTACTCCGTCAGGCTTCCCGACGGCAAGGAGCTGTGGGTGTTCTCCGACACCTTCCTCGGCCAGGTCAACCCGGACGGCTCCCGCCCGCCGGTCAGAGAGGAGGGCGGCACGACCGTCTTCCTCAACAACTCCTTCGCGGTGGAGCGCGACGGCCGGCTGTCCACGATCTACGGCGGCACCCCCGAGGACCCCAAGGCCGTGATGCCGCCCCGCGACAAGGACCACTGGTACTGGGCCGGCGACGCCACGCTCGCCGGTGGCGTCCTGGAGGTCACCTACCAGGAGTACGAGCGGTTCGGCACCGGCCCGTGGGACTGGCGCTGGCACCGCAACGTGGTCGCCCGCTTCGCCCCCGGGCGCCTCGACCGGCCGATCAGCGTGCACGACCTGCCGTCGGGGCACAAGGTGGCGTGGGCGTCCGCCGTCCACAGGGACGGCCGCCACACCTACGTCTACGGCGTGGAGGACCTGGGCTCGCCCAAGTACATGCACCTGGCCAGGGTGAGGGGCGCCAGCCTGCTCGGCACGTGGGAGTACCTGAAGGCGGACGGCACCTGGTCGAGGAACCAGGCCGACTCGGCCCGCCTGATGGAGGGCGTGGCCAACGAGTACTCCGTCAGCCGGGTCGGCGACGGCTACGTGCTGATCACGCACGACACCACGGAGGTGCTGAGCTCCAGGATCGTCGCCTACACCGGCTGCACGCCGTACGGGCCGTTCGGGAACAAGACCACCGTCTACACCACGCCCGAGACCGGCGGGAACATCTTCACCTACAACGCCCACGCGCACCCGGAGATCGCCGGACCCGGGCTCGTGGTCTCCTACAACGTCAACAGCTTCGTCAACACCGATCACTACCGCGACGTGACGATCTACCGCCCGCGCTTCCTGGACCTGGCGTTCGAGTGACGCGCAACTGGGCCGCCCGGCTGCGGCAGCACGGCGAGGTCGCGGGGCTGCCGCGGTCGGTGGAGGTGCTGTCCGACTCGCCCGAGGAGGTCGCGGTACGGCTGGCGGTGCGCACGCGGCGCCTGCCGTACCGGGTGGAGAAGGTGTTCAGGATCGCCTCGGGGACGGCGGCGCTGGAGATCCAAGGACGGGTCACGAACGAGGCGGGTGTGGCACTGCACGCGATGTGGGGCCACCACCTGGTCTACGGCCGGCCGTTCCTGCGACCGGGCGCGCGCGTCAGGGTGCCCGAGGGGGTGACGGTGATGCCGGTGCCACGAAGGACTGGCCGTGGTGGGGCAGGGCGTACGTGGTGGGGCTGGAGCCGTTCTCCGGCATGCCGACGGACGGCCTGGCCACGGCTGTGGACAACGGGACCGCGATGCTCCTCGGGCCCGGCGAGTCCAGGACCTCATGGGTGCGTGCGGAGGTGATGACGTGAGCGAGTTCGACGGCAAGGTGGCCCTGGTCACGGGCGGGTCGATGGGCATCGGGAAGGCGGTCGTCGAGCGGCTGGGAGGGGCGGGCGCGGCGGTCGTCTACTGCGGGACGGAGGCGCCGTTCGGGGGCGAGCGGGTCACCGGGGTCGTCGCGGACGTGCGCGACGGGGAGCGGATGCGCGAGCTGGTCGAGCTGGCCGAGTCCAGGTACGGCGGGCTGGACATCGTGGCGACCTGCGCGGGCGTGCAGCGGTACGGCACCGTGGAGGACACGCCGGTCGAGGTCTGGGACGAGGTGCTCGACATCAACCTCAAGGGTGTCTTCCTGACCTGCAAGGCGGCCGTTCCGGCGCTGCGCAGGCGGGGCGGCGGGTCGATCGTCGTCATGTCGTCGGTGCAGGCCTTCGCCTCCCAGGCGCACGTGGCCGCCTACACCGCGAGCAAGGCCGCGCTGAACGGCCTGACCAGGGCGATGGCCCTCGATCACGCCGCCGACGGGATCAGGGTGAACGTCGTGTGCCCCGGCTCGGTCGACACCCCGATGCTGCGCTGGGCGGCCGATCTGTGGCGCGGGCCGCTGTCGCAGGAGGAGCAGGTCGCGGCGTGGGGCCGGGCCCATCCGCTGGGCAGGGTGGCGCGGCCGGAGGAGGTGGCCGAACTGGTCGCCTTCCTCGCCGGGCCGCGCTCGTCGTTCATCACCGGCGCCGAGCACCGGGTCGACGGCGGCCTGCTCGCCCGCAATCCAGCCGCGCTGCCCGACTGACAGTGATGACCGTGCCCGCCAGGGTTCGACTCACCGCAGCCTGGTCACCGCGCCGGGCGTCAGCCGGCGGGCGAGCTGTTCGAGCAACGCGATCACCTCGCCGATCTCGCCGGGGTCCGTGGTGCCGAGTGCCGCGGCGAGCGGGCCGTCGATCGGCGTGGACCGCACCCGCGTCACCCTGTCCGACAGGGCCGGCGCGGGTGTGATCACCTGACGCCTGCGGTCGGCGGGGTCGGGGGCGGTGACGACGGCGCCCGCCTCCTTCAGCCGGGCGACGGCGGCCGACACCGCGCTCTGCGGCAGCCCGGTGCGGGCGGCGACCTCCCCGACCGTGGTCTCGGGGTGCGCGCGCAGGTCGCTGACCACGATCAGCACCGTGCGCACGCTCGTGGTCTGCGGACCGATCCCCTCGGTCGGCATGGACTCCTCGCCGATCTTCATCAGCGTACGGCCCAGCAGGAACAGCTCCACTCCGTTCATGTCCCCAGACTACATCAGACTTGATGCATCAAATTTGATGCTTTATGGTGAGAGCCATGACGAACCACATCCACGTCGAGGTCAGGGGCGACGGCCCGGTGCTGCTGCTGTCGCAGAGCGGCGAGGGCGACGCCGACAGGGGCAAGGACCTGGTCGACCGGCTGGTCGGCGACTTCACCGTCGTCACCTACGACCGCAGGGGGCTCTCGCGCAGCGCGCTCGACGACCCCGCCGTCACGATCTCCATGGCCGAGCACGCCGAGGACGTCCACCGGATCCTCGCGGAGGTGACCGACCAGCCGGCGGCCATGCTCGGCTGCAGCTTCGGCGCCGCGCTCGGGCTCCACCTGGCCGCCAGGCATCCCGAGCAGATCCACACCCTCATCGCGCACGAGCCCGTCGCGCCGTGGCTGCTGCCCGGCGACCTCATGGAACGTCACGTGCGGGAGCTGGCCGAGGTCCAGGAGGTCTTCGAGCGCGAGGGGCTCGTGCCCGCCGTCAAGCTGGTGGCCGAGGTGCTCGGCATCGACCCCGGCAGCGACGACAGGGAGCCGGACCTCACGCCGTTCCCCATGACGCCGCAGCGGGTCGCCAACTTCACGCACTTCCTGCGCCACGACCTCACCGCGATCAGGGAGGACCGGCTCGACCCCGAGGCGCTGCGCCGCTCACCCGCGCGGATCGTCCCCGTCGCCGGCCGTACGACGCCGCGGGGGGTGTTCGACTACCGGTGCGCCGAGGAGCTGGCCGCGCTCGTGGGCGCCGAGCTGGAGGTGCTGCCCGGCGGCCACAACGGCAACCTGACCCATCCGCGCGCGTACGCGGACGGGATCAGGCGGCTGCTGGGCTGAGGTAGCCGAGGTTCTGAGGTCGCTGAGGTCGATGAGGTCACGGCCCCGCGGCCGGGTCGGCGAAGCGCTCGTTCGGCACCTGGGCGTACCACCCGGGCCTGCCGGGGTCGCGGTCGTAGGGGTAGCCGCCCAGCTCGGCATAGAGCTCGGCGTAGCGGGCCAGCCGTTCCCTGTCCAGCCGCACCCCCAGCCCTGGCCCGTCCGGTACGGCGATGCGCCCGTCCCGGTAGGCCAGCTTCCCTCCGGCGATGACGTCGTCGACGAGGTGGTGGTAGTGCGCGTCGGCCGCGTAGGTGAGGTTGGGCAGCACGGCGCCCAGGTGCAGCATGGTCGCCAGCTGGATGCCCAGCTCGCCCGAGGAGTGCACGGCCACGCCGAGCTGGAACGTCTCGCACACCGCCGCCGCCTTCACGCACGGCCTGACGCCGCCCCAGAAGGTGGTGTCGAGCAGCACGACGTCGGCGCCCCGCCGCAGCACGTTGGCGGCCAGTTGCTCGAAGTTCACCACGACGGTGTTCGTCGCGAGGGGCACGGAGACCCGCTCGCGGATCAGCCGCAACCCTTCCAGCCCGAGGACCGGGTCCTCCAGGTAGTCGTTGTCGAGGTCCTCGATCGCCCTGCCGAAGCGCAGCCCCTCCGCCATGGACAGCACCGCGTTCGGGTCGTAGCGCAGCCGGTCGCCGGGGAAGGCGGCGGCCAGCGCCCGGTAGCACTCCAGCTCGTAGTCGGGCGGGAACACCCCGCCCTTGAGCTTGTGGACGGTGAAGCCGTGCGCCCGCTTCAGCGCCCTGGCGTGCTCGACGAGCTGGTCGGGCGTGCGCACCTCGGGCGCCGCGTCGCCCTGGTAGCGGAAGAACAGGTAGGAGGCGAACGGCACCGACTCCCTGAGCCTCCCGCCGAGCAGGTCGTGGACGGGCACGCCGAGCTGCTGGCCGATCAGGTCGAGGCAGGCGAACTCCAGCGCGGCCAGCAGCTGGGTGCGGTTGTTGTACAGCGAGGCCGTCGGATTGGCGATCTTGAAGCGGAGCGCCTCGAGCTGGAAGGGGTCGTGGCCGGACAGGTAGTCGAGCAGGCCGCGGAAGGCGGCGGCGGCGCCCTCTCCCCCGCCGCCCATCTCGCCCAGCCCGATCAGCCCGTTGTCGGCCTCGACCTCGACGATGGTCCTGACGAACCTGCCCCAGTGGGCGCCGTTGCTGTGCCGCAGCGGCGCTTCGAGCGGGACGGCCACCGTGGTGGCCCTGATGTCAACGATCTTCACAGCATCCCCCGAACGGCGGCCACCCCGCAGGCGGGCAGCCGTACCTTGACCTGCTCGTCGTGGACCTGCAGCGGCGTCCCGCCGACCGTGGCCGCGCGCAGGCCGCGCAGCCCCACGGTGGCCTCGACCTCGGTCGCGGCCAGCGACTGGAGCCGCATGACGACCCCCTCGGCGGTACGGCCGAGCGAGGTGATGTGGACCTCCGGATGGTCCACGGTCGCGAAGACGCCCTCCGCGCCGGGCCGCGCCGTCCCCGTGGCGAGGATGCCGAGGAACGGGTCGGTGAGCCCGGCGGCGGCCAGCGGGCCGAGCACCCTGCTCGTCATGGTCGAGGAGGAGGTGACCGCGTAACGGAAGGTCGTCTCCCCCTGCTGCTGGGTGGGGAAGTTCGTGTCCCAGATGTTGTTGAGCGCCCAGGAGTAGATCGTGCCCGGCTCCTCGGCGAGCGTGGCGGGGAAGGGCGCGTAGGGCATGTGGATGGTGCCGAGCTGCACCAGCGGCGCCTCGAGCGTCGCCCACGCCACCGACAGCTCCGGGTCGTCGAAGGCCATCCAGTGCCTGATCGGCAGCATGTAGGCGGCCGAGCCCGGCACGCTCGGACCGCCGCCGACACCCCCGGTCAGCTCCCAGGCCGCTGGCGGTCCGGCGCAGGCGAACGGGAAGGCGAGGAAGACCGCCTCCTTGGCCGGAGTGCCCTGCTTGGCCAGCCGGTAGGTCAGATCGACCCGCGGCACCCCGTCGTAGAGCTCGATCGTCGTGCGCACCCAGTCGACGCCCTTGGCCTGCAGCTCGACGACCAGCTTCTCGCCGATCGCGGTGCGCTCGGCCTTGACGACGGCGGCGTGACGGCCGATCGCCCGGTCGCCGAGCAGCGTCCTGTCGTGCGCGCCGACATGCCCGGACATGTGGTTGAAGTGGGGGGCGGTGGCGTAGCGGTCGTAGACGTACTGCCCGAACCCGGCGGCGGCGTCGGCGTTGACCAGGTCCCTGCCGGCCCGCTTGTCGAAGATCGAGCGGATGTACGCTTCCTTGATGTCGTAGCCGACTCGGTAGAACTCGTTCTCGATCGTCTCGCCGGTCTCCCTGGTCGTGACGGCCTCGCCCGGCCTGATCGACAGGAACGCGTAGCCGTACCCGGGAAGGTCGCCGACGACCGCGCTGACGTGCCGGCCGATCGGCCGGGTCGGCCAGTCGACGGGGTGGACGACCTCCTCGTGGTGCGGGACCCGCTCGCCGGTCCGCTCGTCCACCAGCGCGATCGGCTCGTCCAGCGGCACCACGTCGCGCGGCAGGAAGGCCCGCACCACGTCCGTGCGGCGCTGCGTGCCGGGGTTCACGACGACGAACCCCCTGCCGCCGAAGGTCCTGCCGAACCTGCGCATGCCCGCCTGCAGCAGGTCGGCGGAGTCGTCCTGCGCGTCGTAGGCGCCGGCGGACTTGCGCGTCCACTGCAGCCCGCCCGAGTCGCCCGCCTCCTCGGCGTCCTCCCACGGGTTGGCCGCGCCCCAGGTGTGCTCGTTGAACAGCGCCACCTTGTCGTAGGCCAGATCGACCTGCTCGGTCGCGTCCGCGCCCGCCAGGGTGTGCAGCGTCTCGGCGGCGCGCAGCGCGCTCTGCGCCCTGCGTACGTAGCCGAGCGGGCGCGCGCCGGAGCCCAGCCCGTCGGCCCACCAGTCGGTCCAGTCGCCCTCGTGGACGGCCAGCCGGTCGTGATAGCGCTCCTCGACGTGTGCGAAGAAGTCGCTGTTGACGGCCGAGCGCAGGTGGGGGTAGGCCCATCTGGTGTTCCACTCGCGCACGATCGAGGCGGGCACGATCGAGGGGCCCGCGTTGTCCGCGTGCGCCCCCTGCACCCTCAGGTGCAGGGCGTCCAGCGCGTACGGCTCCCGCTCCGCGTCCGGTCCCTGCCAGCCGAACGTGCCGGGGCCGTACGGGTAGCCCCGCCCGGCCAGCGCGCACAGGTAGCGCGGCAGCAGGTCGTCGGCCAGCTCGAAGGAGTCGGCGAGGCCGACCGTGTTGCCCTCCATGTAGGCCATGCCGTGCGGCGTGTCGGTGAACCAGACCAGCAGCTCGTTGCCGCTGGGCGCCCGCCACCGGAACGGCCGCGTCAGCTTGTCGCCGCCGTGCAGGTACGGCACCGACCGCCCGGCCCAGTTGTGGGCGGCCGCCAGGTAGCGCACGCCCACCGAGTTCAGCGCGTCGATGAGCCCGACGACCGCGCCCGGCACGTCGGTGTGCATCGCCGAGCGGGCGGGCAGCTCCTCGGTGAAGCGCAGCTGCCGGTACAGCTCCTCGGTCGAGCACGCCTCGGTGTGCAGCTGGAACGGCAGGGCGGTCACCTCGATCAGCCCGTCACGCATCCGCTCCTTGAAGGCCGCCACCAGGTCGCGGGGGCGGGCGGCGAGCCAGCGCAGCGCGGGCATCGACGATTCCACCGTCCATCGGAACCTCGCGTCGTCGGGCCAGTCCGCGCTCTCCTCGGTCAGCCGCAGCGCCGCGTCCAGATAGTCGAGGTGGTGGCGCAGCACGGTGCCCTGCGGATCGGTGTAGCCGATGTCGAGATGCGAGTGGTGGACGACGAAGACGTCCCAGTGGCGCTGCGGCGTGACGGTGACCAGCGCCTGGCCGATCACGCCCTCGCCGTCGCGCAGCTCCAGGGTGAGGTCGCGCGGCCGGGTCACCTCGGGCACGAGCAGCGTCACGTCGGCGCCCTCGGCCCTGTCCACCACGCTGTCCGCCGCCCCGTCCCCCGTGCGGTCGTCCGCGCTGTCCGGGTCGGTCAGGACGTGTTCCAGGTGGGCGGGCACCAGGCCGGTCACCGACACCCTGACCGCCTGGCGGCCGTCGTGGGTGATCAGCGGCAGCACCGAGACCCGTGCCTCCAGGCCCCGCACGGAGATCACCGGTGTCGAGGTGTCCTCGCGCAACGCCTGCCGTATGCCGTCATAGTCAGGGGAACCAAGGCTCGGCTGCAGCAGCCGGCTCGTCATGACAGACCTCCTAGGGCGAGTCCACGGGCGAACATCCGCTGGGTGACCACGAACAGCACCACCGTGGGCAGTGACACGACCAGCCCCGCCGCCAGGCCGACAGGCACCGGCGTGCCCGCGTAGACGTCGGTCAGCAGGCCCGCCAGCGCGGTCATCACCGGCCGCACCTCGGCGGTCTGCGACAGCGTCAGCCCGAACAGCAGGTCGTTCCAGATGAAGGTGAAGTTGAGGATGAACACCGCGGCGAGCGCGCTGGCGGCCAGCGGCAGGTAGACGCGGAAGAAGACACGCAGGGTGGACGCGCCGTCCATCCTGGCCGCCTCGAAGATCGAGAAGGCCACGCCGGAGAAGAAGTTGCGCAGCACGAAGGCCGACAGCGGCACGCTGATCGCCGTGTAGACGATGATCATCCCGAGCCGGGTGTCGTAGAGCCCCGCGTCGCTGTAGCCGACGAAGAGCGGGACGAGCAGCATCTGCGACGGGAAGATCGTGCCACCGAAGATGACCATGAACCAGAGGAAGCCGTGGCGCAGCCGCAGCACGACGATCGTGTACCCCGCCATCGCGCCGATCAGCACCCCGAGCGCCGGGGAGACGACGCTGTAGAGGGCGGTACTGGCCAGGCTCTGGCCGAGGTCCGCCCGGTTCCACGCCTGGAGGAAGTTCTGGATCAGGGCGACGTCGGGCGAGGGGATCCACGCCCGCGAGGGGTCGTAGGTGTCGGCGGGCCGCGCGGCGTTGACGACCAGCAGGTACGTGGGGCCGAGCCAGATCAGCCCCAGCACGACGAGGACGAACCTCCTGATCATGCGCGCCTCCGCAGATACAGGTACGAGGCGAGGCCCGTGACCACCGTCAGCAGGACGGCGACCGCAGAGCCGTACCCGTATTCGCCGGCCACGAACGTGTCGCGGTACATCGTGACGGCAAGCGTCTCGGAGTTGCGCCCCGGACCGCCCTGTGTCATCACCCACACGATGTCGAAGCTCTTCAGGCTGGCCACCAGCGCGAGCCCGACGACCACGGCGGTCAGCGGCGCCAGCAGCGGCCAGATGACATGCCGGAACAGCCGCCACCCCGAGGCCCCGTCGAGCCGGGCGGCCTCGATCGGCTCCTTGGGTATCGACTGCAGCCCGACCGCGAACAGCAGCGTGTTGACGCCGAGCTGCTGCCACGTCCAGACCAGCAGCATGGCGATCGTGTTCAGCGGCGCGTCCTGCAGGAAGGCGGTGTCGACGCCGAGCAGCCGGTTGGCGATGCCGTCGTGCGACAGGATCGGGCTCCACACCAGGCCGAGCCCCGCCCCGCTCAGCGCGTAGGGCAGCATGAACGGCACGCGGAACCACGCGCCGCCCCTGATGTCGTACGACAGCACCGCCACCAGCAGTCCGAGGCCGACCGGCAGCACCATCGTGCCCACGACCCAGATCAGCGTGTTGCGGGTCGCGGTGAGCAGCGCGGGATCGTCGAAGAGCTTGACGAAGTTCGCCGGCCCCACGAACTCCGGCGGGGCCAGCCCGTCGTAGCGCGTGAGGCTCAGGTAGGCCGTCCAGACGAAGGGCGCGTACAGCAGGCCCGCCACCAGCAGGACCGCCGGGGAGACGTATCCCGCGCGGAACCTGCCGAGCAGCGGGGCCGTCCTCCCTGTCACTGGTGCGTGCTCCAGTACTCGTCGGCCTTCTTCTGGATGTCCTCCAGCACCTGCCGGTAGGTCTCCGGCTTGGCCACGAACAGCCCGAAACCGTCGAGCGCCGCGGCCAGGATCGGCGGTGGCGTGGCCTCGAAGTAGCGGTTGACCAGGCGGTACCCGCCGCTGCCCGCGTCCTTGGTGACCTGCCCCAACGCCTCGCTCTTGATGGTCACCCTCGGGTTGGCGCTGACGTCGCCGCGGGCGGTTGCCCACTTCTCCTGCGCCTGCGCGGTGGTCCACCACTTGAGGTACTTCATGCTCGCCTCGGGATCCGGCGCCTTGGCGAGCGAGCAGAGCGGCCCGCTCTCGAAGATCATCGAGGTCTTGGGCAGGGCCGGATTGACGTTCGGGATGACGAAGAACCCGGCGTCCAGGTTGCGCTGGGTCATGCTGGTGTTGAACCAGGTGCCGAACGACACCATCGACACCTTCTCGTTCTTCAGCGCGTCGGCGGGGTCGGTCCTGTCACCCGGGTGGCTGAAGTACCCGGCGTCGATGAGCGACTTCCACTTCTCCATCACCTGGACCACGCCGGGGTCGGTGTACTTCGCCTTCCCCGTCGAGAGGCGGTCGTAGAGGTCGGGATCGGTCCCGGCCAGGAGTTGCTCGAACCAGACGAAGGAGAACAGGACGGAGGTGTGGTAGATGGCCTTGATGTCGGCCTTCTTGAGCGTCTCGGCCACCGTGATGAGCTCGTCCCAGGTGGTGGGCGGTTTCAGGCCGTGCGCGTCGAAGATCTTCTTGTTGTAGAACATCCCCCAGTAGGCGACGTTCAGCGGCACGCAGTACTGCCTGCCGTCGACGGTGTAGTAGGTGGCGAGGTCCTGCGACAGGTCGCCGTTCCTGATCGCTTCCTGCCAGACGGCGGTGGTGTCGGCCACCTGCTTCTGCCTGACGATCTCCTTCAGCAGCCCCCCGGTCTGCCAGGTGAACAGGTCGGGCTTGGCGTCGGTGCGGAACGCGGCCTTGATGAAGGCCTGGTAGGTCGGCTCGTCGGTGTAGCCGACCGGTTTCATCGCCAGGCCGATCTGCTGCTTGGACAGGGCGCCCATCTCGGTGAAGTAGGGACTCCACGCGCCCTTGTCGTTGTAGAGGGTCAGCTCCGTCTTGGCCTGGCGGGCGGGGGTGCTCCCGCATGCGGCCAGGAGAAGGAAAGCGGTCATCAGGATGGGGGTTCGCCGGATCATGACCGGCCTCCTGTTCTACATGAGCCTGTGCTCGATCACCGTTTTCACGTCGATCAGGTGGGAACGCATGAGCTCCTCCGCGGCCGCGGCGTCGCCTGCCTCGATCGCCTCGAGGATCGCCAGGTGCTCGTCGTGGTCACGACGCCGGTCGTCGAACAGCCGCAGGATCTCCCGCTGCTCGGAGGCGTGCACGCGCAGCAGGGAGTCGACGACCTCGCCGAGCACGCTGTTGCCCGCCAGCCTGGCCGCCACCCGGTGGAAGGTCATGTTGGCCTCGTGCAGCTCGGCGTCGTCGCCGCGCAGGTGCATGGCCGCCTGGCCGAGCACCTCCCGCAGCTCCTGCGCGCCCGGACGGCCCGCCGCCAGCCCTGCCAGCGGCGGCTCGATGAGGATGCGCGCGTCGAGCAGGTCGAGCAGCTGCCCGCCCGGCATCGCGCGCATGTTGGGGTTGGGCAGCACGACCCGCTCGATGTCCGCGCCGACATAGAGGCCGGAACCGTGCCGCATCTCGATCGCGCCGGTCGCCTCCAGACGGCGCAGCGCCTCGCGCAGCGTGGGCGTGGTCACGGCGAACCGCTGCGCCAGCTCGCGCGTGGTGGGCAGCCGGTCGCCCGGCTGCAGCCCGCTCTCAGTGATCAGGCCGAGAACCTGCTCGGTGAGGACGCCGGAGAGGGAAGGCCGGACAACCATCATCTAATGATTAGATCACTTATCTCCTGTATTTTCACCTCATGAAGAGAATTGCCGGGGTAGCGGGCGTTCTGGCGGTGCTCGCCCTCCTCGGGGTCGCCGGCGCCGGCTGGTACTACTCCGGCCTGGTCATCGACCCCTCCCACGGCGATTCGTATCCGCTGGAGGTCGTCTCCTACGACGGCACCCGGGTGACCCTGCGCGGGGGCGCCGACACCGACGCCCCCGGCTCGTTCGGCCTGACCTGGGCCGCCGGCAACGCCATCCTCGGCGACGTGGTGGCGCGCGGCCCCGGCACCGTCACCCGCAAGGTCGACACGGTACGGCGGGGCACGCTCCGACCCGGCGTCCGGGCCTACCTGGACAGGTGGATGTGGGGCCACGAGGACCCGCGCTCGGCGGTGGGCGTGCCGTACCAGGAGGTGCGGATCAGGTCCGAGCTGGGCCACTTCCCTGCCTGGCGGACCGAGGGGGACGGCACGACGTGGGTGATCGCCGTCCACGGGCGCAACGCGAACCCGGCCGAGGCGTCCCGCGTCATCCCGGTTTTCCACAGGCTGGGGATGCCGGTGCTGAGCATCACCTACCGCAACGACGAGGGAGTGCCCGCCGGTCCCGACGGCAAGCACCACCTCGGCGCCTCCGAGTGGAAGGAGGTGGCCGCCGCGATCTCCTACGCGCGCGCGTCCGGCGCCACCGGCGTCTACCTGTACGGCTGGTCGATGGGCGGCGCGATCGTGCCGATGGCGGCGCGCATGCTGCCGGACGCGCCGATCAAGGGGCTCATCCTCGACAGCCCCGTCATGGACTGGCGGGCGCCGATCGAGCTGGGAGCCAGGCAGCGGGGGGTGCCGCTGTGGCTGGCCTCGGTGGGGATGTCCGTGGTCGAGCGGCGGACCGGGTTGTCGTTCGCCGAACTGGACCAGGTGGCGCACGCGGCGGACTTCTCGGTGCCGGTGCTGCTGTTCGTGGACGACGACGACCAGACGGTGCCGGTGGGGCCCGCGATGGAGTTCGCTCGCCTCCGCCCGGACATTGTTCGACTTTTCAGGACATCGGGCGCTGGGCACACGGGCTCCTGGAACGTCTCCCCCACCGCCTACGAGAAGGCCCTGACCGACTTCGTCACCCCGCTCCCCTGAGGGGCCCCCGCTCTCGCGCTCTCGTCAGGGCCTGGCGCCCTGGTCGAGGAAGGTCAGCATCTGCTCGATCTGCGCCTGCCGCGACCGCTCCACCTGCCCGGCCCACTCCTTCACCCGCGGGTTCGTCCCGTTGTAGACCTCGACCCGCGCCATCTGGATCGCGTCGTCCTGGTGGGCGATCAGCAGGTTGATCAGGTCCCGCTCGTTCTTCACCGCGGCGATCCGCGCCCGGTCGGTCTCTGGGAGCCCGCCGTGCCCGGCGTGGGCGTCGGACGGGGCGGTCAACGGCTGGTCCCATGCCGACAGCCACCTGGTCATCGTGGTGACCTCGGCCGCCTGGGTGCGCTCGATCGCTGCGGCCAGCGTCTTCATCCCGAGGGTGGTGGCCTTGCCGCCCGCCAGCCGTACGATCTCGATGCCCTGCTTGTGGTGCGGGATCATCATCTGCAGGAACATTACGTCGTCGGCGTTGACCTGCTCCTGCGGCTGCTCGCCGCAGCCCGCCCCGAGGAGCAGGGCCGCGGCGAGGGCGGCGATCAGACGCGCTTCCACAGCGCCGGCACGTTGGGCGGCTCCCATCCGGCGATGGCCGTGTGGGCCTGCAGGCACTCGTAGGACAGACCGGCGTACGTCACGCGGTCACCCCCCTTGTAGGCCTTGCCAGCCTGCCACGTCCCCGCAGGCACTGTCGAGGTCGGCGTAGGCGTGGGCGTGGGCGTCGGGGTGGGGGTGGGGGTCGGGGTGGGCGTGCCGCCGCCTCCGCCGAAGTCGACGTCGGAGCAGGTGTAGAAGGCCTCATTGCTGCCGACGACGCGCTGCCAGATCGAGTAGAGGATGTGGCGGCCGCTGCGCTGCGGCAGGTTGATCGTCCAGTTCGTGAACGTCGTGGGGTTCTGGTTGGTGAACGTGCGGATGTGCACGAGGTCCGACCACTTCAGGGGCATGGTCGGGTTCCACCCGTCACGGGTGATGTAGAACTCGAAGTTGCTGTTGGAGTGGGGTGCGGTGGCGTGGTAGGTGAGCGTGAAGCTGCCCGATCGCACCGACGTGGCGGGCCAGTCGGCGCGCTGCAGGTCGAGGCCCCGGTACTTCTCGCGTCCCGCGCTGCAGAGCTTCCCGTCGGGGATGAGCTCGCGATGCCGCCCGCCCGCTTCGAGGAGGGAGACCTCGTTCCAGTCGTAGAACGCCTGGGTCCCGCCGGCGGCGACAGCGGCCTTGCAGGCGTCCGACCTGGGCGCCTCCGGGCCTTCGTTCTTACAGACGTAGACGCGGCTCGGCGGGTTGGACATCGTGCCGTGTGCGTTGGCGGCGCCGGCGGGGAGGAGGACGAGAGCGGCTGTTCCTGCGGCTAAGGCGGCGGTTCTCTTGTTCACGGGAGCTCCCGGGGTGTTAACTAACAGGAAACCTTCCTAAGGATTAACTTTGAACGACCCCCCGCGCAAGGGCCCCTGTCAGCAACTTTTCCGTTCTGGCGGTCCCGTCGCCACTTCGAGCGTTCCAGAGTTCGACGGCCCGCGCCGCCGTCGCGAACGGCGCGGGGAGGACGGATCCCCGCGCCCTCGCTCGGCCTTCCGTGTCGCGAGCTACCGCGCCGCGGCCG
Source organism: Nonomuraea sp. NPDC003804 (assembly GCF_040610675.1). NCBI lineage: Bacteria > Bacillati > Actinomycetota > Actinomycetes > Streptosporangiales > Streptosporangiaceae > Nonomuraea > Nonomuraea sp. NPDC003804. Next base: position 145,419 of record NZ_JBEXMT010000010.1, on the reverse strand, counting down.
CCTCCGCCGCCCGGTGGTCCTCGACGGCCCGGTCGACCTCCTCCTCCACCAGGTCGGTGTTGATGGCGATGGCCGCCGCCGAGCCCATGCCCGCCGCCGTGATCACCTGCGCCCGCCGGTCGGCGACGTTCCCGACCGCCCAGACACCGGGCATGCTGGTACGGCCCGAGCCGTCGGTGACCAGCCAGCCGTGCGCGTCCTTCTCGCAGCCCAGGCCGGCCAGCAGCGCGTCGTGCGGCGTCATGCGCGGGACGACGAACGCCGCGCTCCTCGGCACGACCCGCCCGTCGGCCAGCTCGACCCCGCGCAGCCGGTCACCGTCCACCACCAGCCGCTTGATCACGCCCTCGACGACGGGCACCCCGCGGGCGGCCAGCCGTACCCGGTCCTCGTCGGTCAGCTCGAGCGTGTGCGAGAAGAGCACGACGTCGCCCGACCACTGGCGCAGCAGCAGCGCATGGTGCAGCGCGCCCGGGTTCGTGCCGAGAACACCGATCGGCTCGTCACGCACCTCGTACCCATGGCAGTACGGGCAGTGCAGCAGATCTTTGCCCCACCGCTCGCGCACCCCGGGGATGTCCGGCAGCTCGTCGCGCAACCCGGTGGCCACCAGCACCCTGCGGGCCGTCAGCGTCGCCCCGCCGGCCAGCTGGACGGCGAAGCCCGGCTCGACCTGGTCGACCTGGTCGAGCTGATTGACCTGATCGACGCGGCCCTCGACCCACCGCGCGCCGTACCCGGTCACCTCGTCCCTGCCCACCGCGAGCAGGGCCGCGGGGGACATGCCGTCCCTGGACAGGAAGCCCTGCATGTGCGCGGCCGGGGCGTTGCGGGGCTCCCCCGCGTCCACCACGGCCACCCGCCGACGGGCCCTGGACAGCACCAGCGCGGCGTTCAGCCCTGCCGCGCCGGCGCCGATCACGATCACGTCGTACTCGGCCACGTTCGTCATGTGGATCATGGCGATCACCTCCGTACCCAGAGTGCGACCGCGGGCGCCGAAGCCGCAAAATCTGTTGCCATTTCCGGGACACCTTCGCCTGCGCCACACGCCACGCCCGGACACCGGCCGTTCCTGGCCTCACCGCCGACCCGGGCACCGGCCGTTCATGGCCCCACCACCAGTCGGCCCGGGACGACGGCCGCTCATGCTCCGACCCACCCGCCGTCCCAGGGCGCCGGCGCCGCTCGCGCCCCACCCACCCGCCAACCCGGGGCACCGGCCGTTCGTGGCCCCACCACCAGTCGGCCCGGGACGACGGCCGCTCGTGCTCACGCCCACCCGCCGACCCGGGACGCTCCAGGCCCCCCGTCGCGGGCGTTGATCCGCGGGGGCGGGCACGCCATGCTGCTTCGGTGAAGGCGCACCCGACCGGCACGGAGTGGTCCCGATGGGAAAGAAGTTCTCGATCCGCGGTGTCGAGTTCGACCTCGACGACATCACCGACGCCCACCTGCAGCGGGGATACTCCGGAGGGCACCTCGAGGTGACGACGGCGGACGGCAGCAGCCACGTGTTCTACCTGGACATCCGGGACGCCTATGACGAGCAGGCGTATCTCATCCTGAAGTACGAGTCGGGCTGCTATTCGGAGACGCGTCCGAGGAGCTGGGGCAGGACCGAGTGACGAGCGCCGGGTTTGTCGGTGCCGCCTGCGAGAGTCGGGCCATGCCGACCTCAGGTCTCACCCCCATCGCCGCCTTCTGGGACTCCTCGGCGGACACCTTCGACGACGAGCCCGACCACGGCCTCCGTGACCCGCATGTCCGCGCCGCCTGGGCCCGGCGGCTGGCCGGATGGCTGCCCGGGCCGTCAGCCGAGGTCCTCGACCTCGGGTGCGGGACGGGGTCGCTGACCCTGCTCCTCGCCCAGCTCGGACACCATCCCACCGCGATCGACCTGTCGCCCCGCATGATCGCCCAGGCGGAGCGCAAGCTGTCCGAGGCGGGCTTCGCCGTACCGCTGATCGTCGGCGATGCCGGCGATCCGCCGGGGGTGGGCCGCCATGCGTTCGACGCGATCGTCGTCCGCCACCTCGTCTGGACCCTCCCCGCCCCCGATGAGGCGCTCCGTCGCTGGCTCGACCTGCTCAGGCCGGACGGTCGCCTCATCCTCGTCGAAGGCCGATGGGGCGGTTCCGACGCAGGCGGTTCCTACGCCCCTGGATCTCCTCCGCTGCCGTGGCTGGGCGGGGTGCCCGCCGTACGGCTGATCGCGGCGCTGGAGCCGCACGCCCGCATCGTCCACACCGAGCACCTCACCGACCCGGCGCTGTGGGGCCGTCCGATCAGCGACGAGAGGTACGTCGTGATCGCCCAGGCTCCTCGTCCTCACCGGTGAGCGGACACGACCACCGGCTCAGCCACTCACCTGCGCCATTTCGAGGAGCAGCATCGCGTCGTGGTCGGGCGTCCCGGGTTCCGCCTGGTAGACCACCAGCCGATGCCCTTCGCTGCGTGCGACGGTCAGCACCTCGTAGCTCAGCGCCATGGGGCCGACGGCGGGATGCCGGAAGCACTTGCGGCCGTTGGTGCGCCTGCGCACGTCGTACCTGTCCCACAGGGCCGCGAACTCCTGGCTCTTGACGACCAGTTCTCCCACCAGGCCGACCACGTCGGGCGCGTTGGGATAGGTCCCGGCGACGGCACGCAGGTGAGCCACCGTGGCCGCGGCCACCTCATCCCAGTTGCCGTAGACGCGTTTGCCCTGCGGGTGCAGGAAGGTGTAGCGGGCGGTGTTCCGCAACGCGGCCGGCCACTCCTCGATCCCCGGCAGCAGCCTCATCCCCGCCTCGTTGGCGGCCAGCAGGTCGTTGGCCCGGCTCAACACGTAGGCCGGGCAAGGACGGACGATCTCCAGCAACCGCCGCACCTCGGCCCTGACCTGCTGGGGCGGCCGGACCGCGGTCGGCCTGGCCGCGGGAGCGTTGGCCAGCTCGAACAGGTGCCCTCGCTCGTCATCGGTCAGCCGCAGCACCCCGGCGATCGCCTCCAGCACCGGAGGGCTGGGATTGCCCTGCTTGCCCTGCTCCAGGCGGGTGTAGTACTCGATGCTCACCCCGGCCAGCATCGCCACCTCTTCGCGGCGCAACCCGGGCGTACGGCGGCGCCCGGTGGTGGCGGGCAGCCCCACCTCCTGGGGCGGGATCCTGGACCGCCGAGCCCGGAGAAACTCTCCCAAATCACTCTTCGCTGGCATTCCCACAGTATGTCGCTCCGTCGATACCCAAGGGGGGCCCTGCCAGGGCACCCCTTGGGCGGGCCTGCCGCACCGCGCCCCGAGGCAGGCACGCTGGTTCCGCACGCCGAACCACCAACCGCTGACCAAGGAGAAGAACGATGGCCGTTGTGGCAATCGTCGGAGTGGGCATCATGGGCCAGGGCATGGCCGCCAACCTCGCTCGCCACGGGCACGACGTGGTCCTGTGGAACCGCAGCCCGCTGCACCGGTCGATCTCGGACACCGCGCTGGTCGCCCCCACCCCGGCCGAGGCGGCTCGCCAGGCCGACGTGGTCTTCGAGGTGACCGCCAACGACGAGTCCTCGCGCACGGTCTGGCTGGGCCCCGAAGGCATCCTGGCCGGCGCCCGCCCCGGCACGATTCTGATCTCCTCGGCCACCCTGTCGGTCGACTGGATCACCCGGCTCGCGGCCGTCTGCGCGGAGCGGGACCTCACCTTCTACGACATGCCGCTGACCGGCGGCGCGGCAGGTGCCAGGACCGGCAACCTCACCATGCTGGTCGGCGGCGATCCGGCACGGCTGGCCGAACTCGACCCGGTGCTGACCGCCGTCTCCCGGGAGGTCCGGCACTTCGGCCCCGTCGGCGCCGGCACTCGCTTCAAGCTGGTGCTCAACGCGCTCCAAGCCGTCCACATGGCCGCGTTCGGCGAGGCGATGCGGCTCGCCGGGGTGGCGGGCCTGGACCTCGGCCAGGTGGGGGCGGCGCTGCTGGAGCGGCCGGGCGGGGTCATCACCACGATGGCGCACGACAACCTGGTCACCCCGCCCGAGCCGATCAACTTCTCCGCCGAGTGGGCACGCAAGGACCTGGACTACGCCTCCCGCCTGGCCGGGCCGACCGACTACCCCCTCCTTGACGCCACCCTGGCGGTCTTCACCCAGGCCGTGACCGAGGGCCACGGCGCGGAGGACTGGAGCGTCGTCAACCGGCCACGATCCTGAACGGGTGACCGGCCGCGCTCCGCCACCATCCCGAACCGGTGACCGGCTGCGCTCCACCACGATCCTCAACGGGTGGCCGACCGCGCTTCGCCACCATCCTCAGCGGGTGGCCGGCCGCGCTCCGGCCGTCAGGGGCGGGGCCGTTCCGCCGGGACAAGCGCAAGCGTCGCGGCGGTGTGATGCCTCACGAGCCCCTCCATGAAGTCCCGGTCGGGAAAGTCGCCTTCCAGCAGCCGCAGCGGGCCGGCGACCAGCGACAGGTGCTGCGCGAGCCGGTAGAGCTCCATCCGGCGCTCGTGCAGCCCGTCGACGTGCAGGTGCGCGTAGTGCTCGTGGAACCGGATCCGCAGGAAGACGTGCTCCCACTCGACGTCGAAGAACATCGTCCCCTCGATGTCGACGAGCACCGGCTCGTCCTGGTCGTCGACCAGGACGTGGTCCGGGCCCAGCTCGCCGTGGATCAGTCCGTGGCTCGACCGAGGCTCGATGGCGGCGGCCAGCTCCTCGAGAACGGCGACGCACTCCGCCCTCGCCTCCCCGATCCTCCCGACACGGGCGGCGGCCTCGTCCAGATCCCGGAGCGCGCGGTCGAGTACCGCCGCCACGCAGGAGTCCGGCTGCGCGACCGAACCGTCGGCCACCTCAGCGATCTTCCCGATGCGCGGGCTCGTGCGCTGCCGCATCCGCTCCAAGGAGCGGGCGAGCTTCCCGAGGATCGCCGTTCCGCCCTGCGGGTCGTCGTCCAGCCGCCTCTCCAGCGTCCCGCCGCGCACGTCCTCGACGAGAGCGAGATCGGCGGGAAAGCGCGACTGGGAATCGTCGGCGACGTACAGCCGCGGCACCCGGACGCCCACCTCCTCCAGCAGCCCGTGGGCGGCCGAGAAGAGGCGCAGACCCGAGGCGTGCGAGAAGGGCCCCTCATCCTCCACCGCGGCAGGCCAGTAGTTCTCGTCGTCGGACCAGAGGTACAGGATCGCGGCGAACCCGTCGTCGAACACGAGCCGGTAGACGCCCTTCTTGCTGCCCCCTCTGATCCGCTCCACGCCGCCCACCCGACGGCTCGCCCCGAAGACGCTCCGCGCCAGGTCACTGACGTCCCCACGCTCCAGAAACACCCGACCACCCGCAAGCCCCATGATCAGAACTGTAACGGCGCCGGGGCCGTCGACGAGGAAGCGGGAGCGTCCGTCCACCGGCTATGACCTGGACACCTCGGCCGGCGACATCGCAGCCTCGGTGACCACCCGCCAAGACAACTCGATCATGCTGCTGGGCAGCGTTACGCTTCCGGGCGTCTCATGATTCCAGTGCTCCCCGCGGAACAGCGACGGAACTCGAGCGGAGCGTGGAGGCCGCCATGGCAATACCCAAGAAGGGCTCGCGGCTCATCGCCGTGGACGACACCGTCTACCGCTGGCGTGTCCGCCACAAGCCGACCTACAGCCAGGGGAACGACTGAGCCCGCTGACCTTCGCCGTCGAACGAGCCGAGAACCCTGGAGGCGTCCTGCGCCCGGCCGGACAACTGGTCAGGAGTACGAACGATCGTCATCCGTCCCGTCCTCGTCAAAGGATGCATCCGGCGGGCCGTCGAACAAGGATGGAACTCGCCGAAATCCGTTCACGCCACGACCCCGGGCACCTCGCCTCCCGCTCGATCACCGCGTCAACGCCGTGCACGGCCGCCGTCCGAGCCGTGGAAGGTGCGCCGGCCAGGAGCGGGGGCGGTCAATAGCCGCTGTACTGGTCCCGCATCAGGTCCCAGAACGATCGGAAGCGCGTGGCTCCGGGCAGCCATGAGGCCATGAACCAGGCTTCCCACTCACCATCGGGGGTCTTGATGTGTGGGTTGAGCAGGAAGGCCCCTTCGTCGTGCTCGCCGATCCAGAGGGTGTCCGGGATGTACTCGGTCCGAAAGTGCAGGCAGCAGTCCTGCCCCTCGCCGTACGTGAAGTACTCCTCGTCAGATACGGGAGGAAGGTCCTCGTCAGACCACCCGAGCGCGATGTCTGAATCTACGTCTCGGAGCCAGCCGATTTCCGTGACCGACGCAAGGTGACCCTCTCCGTAGCCCACGATGTCCCAGCCGTTGGCGGCCTGGAGACATTGCCGGTAGCTGGGTGGAAGGATGATCCCCAGACGTTCCTCAGCGCGGGCGATCTCTTCCTCGCTGGCACCGGTCGAGCCCAGCCGTTGGGGATTCCGGGTCTCGTACTTACGCTGCTCGGCGTGATCGCGATAGTTCCACTCAAGGATCTTCTCGCTACCGGTGCGCAGAAGATCAAGCCAGGCGTAGGAGGGGGTGCTCATGGGCCGGAAGATACGGGGCCGCTCCGACACTTCGGCCTCGGAGGGTGGAGAACCCGCCCATGTACGGCAGCGCCGTCCCCGAAATCCAAGCGAACGGACAGACGTGGAATACGGCTGACGCCGCAGCTGACACGCGGGATGCAGCCGGCCGGGCATCGTGGGGCCCGGCCTTCACTGACCTGCCACGCCGCCGCGTCACAGGGGTCCGGACAGGACCCCGTGACGAGCGGTGGCCGCGCAGGCCGACATCCATCAAGCGGCGTCGAGAGCCTCGGTGATCTTGCGAGCCATCTCGGCCATGGCGGGGCTGGGCTCGCCCTTCCCGGGCCGGGCGGAAGCTTCGATGGCGACGATGACGGTGCGGCGGAAGTTGTCGGCCTCCGCCGGAGCCTGCTTCTTGAGCAGGCTCATGGCCGCCGTCAGGGCCGGCAGCACGTGGTCGGCGAGTGCGGCCGTGGACTTGCTGTTCAGGCCCTTGGGCGCCTTGGTGAGCACGTGCCCGACCAGGCCGGTCGCCGAGGTCAGGGCGATGGAGCCTTCGGTGGCGATCCTGTGGGGCGAGCCGGCGGCACCAGCGGCGGCCATCAGCGAGACGGCGCCCCACGCGGCGGTCCGCAGGGTGAACGTGTCCTGGTCGTTAAGGGTGATGGACATGGTGGTGTGCTCCTTCAGATCTGTTACGAAATTCAATTGATGGAATGCGGGCCTGTTGGTGCCGGGGGTGTCGAGATTGCTCAGGCCGGGTCGCCCGAGGAGATCTCGCCCGGCCTTGCGGCCGCACTCGCTGAACCGTTCATGGCATTCACCATCGCCGACCGCTCTGATACCGGGCTGTTCCCGTCCTGACGCGGCCGCTGACACGACACAGGCGGGGTCAGCTGGGTCGAGGGCTCCGGTGATCTCGCGGGCCATCACAGAGAGGCGGATCGCCACCGTCTCAGAGAGGCGGATCGCCGCCGTCAGCACCCCGGCGTGCACAGGCACAGCACGTCCAAGATCAGCAACGCCCGGACGGCCGCCGAGACCTCAGTCTGAGCATTGAGCAGGCTGGCCGGTGGCGGTCAGGTCCACCCGGCGTCGAACCGATGAACGTGCGCGCGGAGCCTCGTCCAGCCCGGCCTGGTCGGCACGGGCCGCGATCACTGCCCCTTCTCTCCTACTACTCCCCGAGCACAGCACACGACATGGGCCGGAGCATCCTCCGGGCCCATGTCGTGTGCGGGGATTGTTCCTTGAACGGTGGTGAAGTCAGCGGTTGTAGGAGCGAGCCGTCACGCTCCCAAGCCCATTACTCCCGTCCTTTGACAGATAAACGGTTATCCCTTCGTCGTGGAGGTTGATCCACCCGCCGCCCTGCCCGTAGGGGGCATCTTTCGCGCGTATGGAGTCGGCGTACAGGGTGCCCGGGTCGTTGGAGCCGCGCGTGCGCCAGACTTTCACCCCACCCGGGAGGAAGGTGATGTCTCCGTCACCGTCCTTAAGCCCCTTCACATACTCGGTGGCGACGCCGCTGACGGTGGCCTCGCCGGCGTACAAGGCGCCCGAGTCGTTGGAGCCGAATTCGCGCCACACGTGCATCGCGCCCTTGGAGAAGGTGAAGGTTCCGTCGCCCTTGGTCGACCCCTGTACCCACGGGGTGGTGACGCCATTGATGGCGGTGAGGGCATCCAGGATGGGATTGCGTACCTGAACGGTCGTGGTGAAGACGTGCCGCTGGGTGCCGAATGTGGCGACGAGGGTGTAGGTGGTGTCGCGCTTCGGGGCGTCGGCGGCGTCCAGCACCAAGGAGTACGGGCCATGCGACCCGGCGTGCTTGACCCTGGGAACGGGCTTCCGGCCCCCCGGAAACAGGATCTCGTAGGTGAAGTCGTCGGACCCCTCCCAGCTCAGCGTGACCTTTGTTCCGGCGTCCACGACGGCGTTGTCCGCGAGGAAGCTGTGCGGCGCCGGTATCTCCTGTGGCGCGGTCTTCACCAGCGCCACCGCCGTGTAACTGTTGCGCGGGCTCCCGCCCTTGCTTCTGCCGGCGTTCTCGGTCACCGTCAGCACGGCCAGCCCGGGTGTGGGGGCGACGGTGACGTTCTCCAGCGTCAGCACCATGTAGTCACCGGGGCCGAAGTTGATTGCTTTACCGCCCTTGTCGGTGACCTGGAATGCGGAGCCTTGCGTCTGGACGGTCACCGAACGGGGGCTACCTGACTTGATGTCGGTGTACTCGGCTTTGTGCGTGATCGCGGCGAAGTCCTGGGAAAGTGTGAGGTCGCCGGCGCCGGTGCCGACGGGAACCGTCAGCGTGATCTTGGAGTACGCCGTCTGCCCGGTGTTCGTGACGAGCAGGTACACCGTCCCCGTGGACTTGGACTGCCGCCCGGCCTCTGACGCCGCCAGGGGCGCCGGGTCGGTGAGCACGGTGTAGGTCAGCATGGTCAAGGTCGCGACTCCTTCTCTGGGAGGACGGCGCAGCCTGATGACCGGCGCGCCGAGATAGGACCGGGCTGGACAGGACGGGCAGCGATACGGGTGATACATCCGAAGTCCGGCGCTTGTGACGCACCGCAGAAGACCACCCTTAGATCCAAACGCCGGCATTGGAGCGCGACAAGAGCACTCAAGGACGCCACAACAGGACTAGTCAGCAACATCTTCAGCGCCTTGACACGCATTCGGACCATCCGTCACTGCACCACGGGAAGTAGCAAACCGCGCCTCGTTGCGCTGCAGACTGTCCGGGGCAAACGTGCTGCATGCGGACAGTGCGCCCGAGGTCCTGCAGCCGGCTCCCGCGCGTGCAGCACACCCAGAGGGGCGCGCGAGAGCGGAAGGCATCCGCGTGCCGATGGGGCCATGAGCCGGCCGCCGGCGAATCGCGCGCGCCCCTGAGCAGATCCATGAGAGCACTCGCCTTCGACACAGACCTGCCCTTCACCTACGCTTCCGAGCCCACCCCAGAAATATTCCTTGACACGAATATTCTCCATGGAGAATACTTCTCGGCATGGACGCACTCCTCGCCGCTCTGGCCGACCCGGCCCGCTGGCGGCTCGTGAGCCTGCTGGCCGAGCGGCCCCGGCCGGTCGGGATCCTCGCCCAGCTCGCCGAGGCACGCCAGCCGCAGACGACCAAGCACCTACAGGCTCTGGAGCGTGTCGGCGTCGTCACCTCCCAGCGCTCCGGCCAGCGCCGCATCTACGCGCTCCGAACCGAGCCCCTACGGGAACTGGCGGCTGCGCTCACCCGACTGGCCGACACCGCGGACCAGGCCGGCGGCCCGCGCGAGACCTACGACCGCTACGGTCTCGGCCTCCACACAGAGCGGCTCGCCGCCAAGGAACCGGGGTGGGCCGACGGCCGCTCGTTCACCTTCCACCGGCCGCTGGACGGGCGCCCGCAGGAGGTCTGGCGCCACCTGACCGAGGCCTCCCTGCTCGCCCACTGGTGGACACCGGACGACCTGCGCGTCTCCGAGCTCGTCTTCGAGGCGCGACCGGGCGGGCGGATCATCCATGAGTACCGCGACGCCGACGACGCCGACGGCTCCGACGTGGTCGCCGGACGCGCACACGGAGTCGTCGAGGACGTACGCCCCGGGGAGCACCTCGCCTACCGGCTCTCCCCGCTGCTTCCCGACGGCAGCCCGGCCTTCACCGCACACCTCGACCTCGACCTCCGGCCCACCGGTACCGGTACGGACCTCGACGTCCGCTTCGGCATCACCGACAGCACCATCGAGTCCGCGGACTTCATCGCAGGCATCGAGATCGGCTTCGGCCAGAGCCTCGACAAGCTCATGGCGACCCTCGCCGCGGATTCCAGCGACACCGACACAAGCGGCGACGCCGGAAATGACATCACCATGAGGAGCCCGAAATGACCAGCTCGACTGGCCGCAAGGTAACCGCGAACCTGAGCCTCACCCTTGACGGTCGTTACAACGGCCCCGGCGGGCCCAACGACTTCGGGCCGTTCGCCCCGTATGTGACCACCGACGTCGCGCGCGACCACATGACCCGCATCTGGGAGGACGCCACGACGGCGCTGCTCGGCCGACTCAACGCCGAGGGATTCATGGGCTACTGGCCGTCGGTCGCCCAAGACGACAACGCCGACCCGCGTGATCGCGGATACGCCACATGGCTGGTCGGCACCGAAAAGGTGGTCTTGTCGACCACCCTGGCCCAAGCACCGTGGGACCGCACCCGCGTCGTGAACGCACCCGCCGCCGACGTCGTCGCCGACCTCAAGACCACCGGTGATGGCGACATCCTCGTCAACAGCAGCGCGAGCATCATCAAGCCGCTGCTGTCGGCTGACCTGCTCGACCGGCTCTACCTCATGATCTTCCCCGAGATCGCCGGAGGCGGGCAGCGACTGTTCGACGACGGCCTGCCGGCCACCAAGTGGACGCTCACCCACCAGGAGACCGGCGAGCTGGGCGAGATGGCCATGGTCTACGACCGAGTCCGCTGAACCGGGCACAACCTGAAAATCGTCGGGCGGCGCCCGGCCCGCCGTGACGTGGTGCAGCGGCGGGGCCAAGACTCACCCTGCTGCCCGCCTGTCTGCGGATCACGGCTCTTCCTGTCAAAGCCGGCGTCGCGTGAGAACCGTAGGGTTGCGCAGGCCCGCCGCGCCACCACACGTGGCCGTATGGCGTTCGGTCCGCGCCGGCGGAGGCACCAAGACCCCGACGTCCCGGCGCACGCCGGCACTCTCCAGCACCGCGTGAACGCACTCGAGGTGCAGAAGGCTGAGCAGGAAGCAGCAGACGACCGGTGGAAGGTACAGGGACTCGTACAGAAACGCAGAAGCCCTCCGCGATCCTGCGGAGGGCTTCTGCGCTGGAGCCGCCTTCGGGATTCGAACCCGAGACCCCTTCATTACGAGTGAAGTGCTCTGGCCGACTGAGCTAAGGCGGCGTGCCATACAACGTCATGAAGTCTACAGGAGCCCGCGGAGTCCTCGCGCCTTCCTTTTCACTCGATCGCGGGGCATCTCGTGTCCTCGCGCGGCGCCCGGCCGGTCAGCAGGTAGGCGTCGACCAGCCCGTCCACACACGTCGACCCGTTCAGGTAGGCGGTGTGCCCGTCGCCGTCGAAGCTCACCAGCACGCCGGACTCGAGCTGCCCGGCCAGCGCCCTGGCCCAGCCGTACGGCGTGGCGGGGTCGCGGGTGGTGCCCACCACGAGGATCGGCGGCGCGCCCGACGCCCGCAGCGGCCGGGCCGGCGTGGTCGGCGGAGCCGGCCAGAAGGCGCAGGGCAGCGAACTCCACATGATGAACGCCCCGAAGCCCGGCACCTTCCGCTCCGTCTCCTCCGCCGCCTTCGCGAACCCGGCGGTCGTGCGGGGGTAGGGGCTGTCGACGCAGTTGACGGCCATGTTGGCCTCGGTCTGGTTGGTGTACGTGCCGTCCTCCGCGCGTCCGACGAGTCGGTCGGCGCTCCGCAGCAGCAGGTCGCCGTCGCCGTTGGCCGCCGCGTGGAGCGCGTCGGACAGCAGCGGCCACGACCGCCGGTCATACAGCGGGGTCAGCGCGCCGAGCGTGGCCAGCGCCTCCGTGACCTGGCGCCCGCCGCCTCGCAGGGGCCTGCGGTCCGTACGGCGAAGCACCTCCGCGAGCTCGGCGACGGCACCGTCGACCGTACGGCTCCGCAGAAGGCAGTCGGGAGCGGCGACGCAGTCTTCGGCGTAGGCCCTGAAGGCGTCGGAGAAGCCCTTGGCCTGCCCTTCGTTCAGCCGCACCCGGGTGAGGGCGGGGTCGATGCCTCCGTCGAGCACGAGCGCCCGCACGCGACGGGGGAACAGGTCGGCGTAGTGGGCCCCTAAGGACGTCCCGTACGACTTGCCGAGATAGGTCAGCCGGTCGTCGCCGAGCGCGGCGCGCAGGATGTCGAGGTCGCGGGCGGCGTTCGTGGTGCCGAGGTGCGGGAGCAGGCGGGCCGAGGCGGCCTGGCAACCGCGGGCGAACTCCCGGGAGCCCTTCTCGAGCGCGGCCACCTCGGCGGTGGTGTCGGGGGTGGCGTCGAGGGCGAGGAAGGCGTCCAGCCGTTCGTCGCTCAGGCAGTCGACCGGCGACGACTCGCCGACGCCGCGCGGGTCGAAGCCGACCACGTCGAACCTGGCCCGCACCTCGGGGCTGACGACCAGCCGGGCGGCTCTGCCGTACTCGATGCCCGACCCTCCCGGGCCGCCGGGGTTGATGACGAGGGAGCCGAGGCGGTCACCGGTGGCGGGTAGCCTGATCACGCTGATGGACAGCCGGTCGGCGCCCGGGCGGGCGTAGTCGAGCGGTACGGCGAGCTCGGCGCACTGGAACCCGTCACCGCAGTCGCTCCAGGCAAGCTTCTGCCGGTAGAGGTCGGGAGACGGGGTGGTGGGCGCGCCGCACGCGGCGACCAGCAGGCTCACCACGAGACCGATGACGAACCCGCGCCGCCCCACCCCACGTCACCTCCGCGATCCGACTCCGGCACGAACGCCACCCGAGGCCGCCCTCCAGGAACGAGCCCGTGCCGTCAATCTCCAGAGCCCGCGCCGGCAACCGTCAGTCGCCCTCGCCGTACGTCGAGTCGTACGCCTTGCGCGGACCGCACACGCTGGCCTTCGAGCACGAGCACCGCCGCCCGCCGTCGTTCAGCCGCACCACCACCGAGTCGGACGGCACGTTGTGCCCCACCACGGTCCCCGGCCCCTCGGGGGTGTCCACAGCCGCCCCGACCCGCGGCGTGGACGCCCGGAACTCCTGGTACAAGGGATGCTCGTACTTCAGGCAGCACATCAACCGGCCGCACGCCCCGGCGATGCGGAGCGGGTTGACCGGCAGGTCCTGGTCCTTGGCCATCCGCACCGACACCGGCTCGAAGTCCTTCAGGAACGTCGCGCAGCACAGGTCGCGCCCGCAGGGGCCGATCCCGCCCTGCAGCCTCGCCTCGTCACGCGGCCCGATCTGCCGCAGCTCGACCCTGGCCCGGAGATTGCGGGCCAGGTCGCGCACCAGCGCCCGGAAGTCGACCCGATGCGGGGCCGAGAAGTAGACCGTGTAGACGTTCTCCTTGTCGAGGTAGTCGACACCCACCACCTTCATCGGCAGCGCGTGGCGTTTGATGAGCCGCTTGGAGACGCTGCGGGCCTCCGCGCGCCGCCGTTTGTTGGTCTCGTCGCGCGTCAGGTGCTCCTCGCCCGCCAGACCCTGGCACACCGGCAGGCCGTCGATGTCCTCGCTGGAGTACTGCGGTGCCCACACGCATTCGGCGACCTCCGGCCCCGCGTCGGTGGGAACCAGCACCTTGTCTCCCACCTTGGGGCTGTGCCCACCCGGATCGAGGTAGTAGAGCCTCCCGTAGCGGGTGAAGCTCACGGCCATGATCATTCCCATGGGCTCGCGCTCGCCTCCTGACGGCCTCGGACATCCATACCGGCCTTCATTCCCACCCTACGAGAGGCAGCACCGCTCAGGGGGCACGGCAACCGTCGAAGTCGACGCCCAAGAGTGTCGACACCAACGCCATCGATCTCGGCCGCCGCCTCGGTCACCCGCCGCGCTTCCCAGGGGTTGCCGGAGGAAACGCGCGTTCACGGCCGCCTGCCCGCCGCCGGAAGACGAGTCAGGGGCGGCGCAGCCCCAGCATCATCGCCTCGACCGCGATCTGCGGGTTGACGTTCGCGGCCAGCCGTTCCCTGCACTGCATGATCGCGTCGATCCGCCGCAGGCTCTCCTCCGGCGTCGACGCTCTGGCCAGCGCGTCGAGGTGGAAACGGAGGTCCTCGTTGGCCAGCTGTACCGGAGCACCCAGCTGTACGGCCAGCACGTCACGGTAGTACGACACGAGCTCGAGCAGCGCCACGTCCAGGGAGTCGCGTTTCACCCTGGTGGCCCGCGACTTCTGCCGGTCCTCCAGCTCCTTCAGCGCCCCGGCGCCGCCCCGCACCAGCCCCCTGTTGAGGCCCTTGCCCGAGGACCCCTCACCGTAGAGCTTCCTGAGCTCGGCGGTCTCGCTCTCGTTGAGCGCGGTGGTCGCCGCGGCCGCCTCCTCCTCGGCGGTCTTCACCAGGCGCTCGGCGGCCGTGATGCAGTCACCGACCCCGCTGAGCGAGCGGGGGATCGCCAGCACGGCCTCGCGGCGCTGCCGTACCCCGTCGTCGAGGGCGAGCGCCCGCGCACGGGACAGGTCGCCCTGCGCGGCCCGCGCGGCGAAGGCGGCCATCTCCCACGGCACGTTCTCGCGGGTGGCCAGCACGTGGGCCACGGCCTCGCCCGAGGGGGTGACCAGGCCGACGACCCTGCACCTGGACCTGATCGTGATGATCATGTCGTCGGGGGCGGGCGAGCACAGCAGCCACACCGTCCGCGGCGGCGGCTCCTCGATGGCCTTGAGCAGCGCGTTGGCCGCCGACTCGGTGACCCTGTCGGCGTTCTCGAAGAGGATCACGCGCCAGCGGCCCTGGGTCGGGGCGCCGGCGGCCCGCAGGATGAGCTCGCGGGTCTGCTTGACGCTGTAGGACAGACCCTCGGGCTTGACCGCCTCGAGGTCGGGGTGGGAGCCGATCAGCACCTGATGGCACTGCTCGCAGTGGCCGCACCCACCCGACGGGCACAGCAGCGCGGCGGCGAAGGCGCGCGCCGCGTCTTCGCGGCCGGACCCGGGCGGCCCGGTGAAGAGCCAGGCGTGCGTCATGCCGGCGCCGCGCCCGCCCCCCACCACCTCGGCGGCGGCGAGAGCGGCCCGCGAGAGAACGGCAGCAGCCTGCTCCTGGCCCACCAGGTCGTCGAAGACGCTCACCGGGACAAGGTTAGTCGCGGATGGCGGGCATCGTGCCGGTGATGTCTTCGGACTCGCTCGGCACCGGGTCGGGCAGGATGTCGCGCACCCGGTCCTGGACGGTCCTGCTGATCTCGTCGAGCGGCAGCGTGCCGTCGACCACGAGGTAGCGTTCGGGCGCCGCCGCGGCGAGCTTGCGGAACTCCTTGCGCACCCGCTCGTGGAAGTCCAGCGGCTCCGACTCGATGCGGTCGGCCGCGCCGCCCAGCCGGGTCAGCCCGATCGACGGCGGGGTGTCGATCAGCACCGTCAGGCGCGGCAGCAGCCCCTTGGTCGCCCAGGCGTTGACGTCGGCCACGTCGGCGGGGTCGAGCGACCGGCCCGCCCCCTGGTAGGCGAGCGAGGAGTCGACGTAACGGTCGGTGATCACCAACGCGCCTCGCTCCAGCGCGGGACCGATGACCTTCTCCACGTGTTCGGCGCGGTCGGCGGCGTAGAGCAGCGCCTCCGCCCTGGGCGACAGGCCCTTCTCCGCCGCGTCCAGCAGGATCGCGCGCAACCGCATACCTATCTTGGTCGAGCCGGGCTCTCTGGTCTGCACCACGTCGTACCCCTGGTCGCGCAGCCAGATCGCCAGCAGTCGCGACTGCGTGGTCTTGCCCGAACCCTCTCCGCCCTCGAAGGCGATGAACACCCCCGGCACTTCTTCCACATCCCCCGGTGTGTAGCGCTCGCCACGCAGCGCGGCGAGCAGGTCCTCCGAGAGTGACACACCCTTCCTGTCGTCCACCCGCCGCAACGCCAGGGCGCCGCCGACCATCACCAGGCCGCCCACGGCGAGCAGCGCCAGCACGGCACCTCCGGTGAGGCCCGCCGCGGGCGCGACCACGGCCGCCACCAGCAGCAGCGTCACCCTGGCGACCGGCTCCATGAAGGCGCCCCGCAGGACGTCCAGGCCGACCCGCCAGGCGACGCCCGCGCACAGGCCGAGCGCCACCGTGAGCATGACCACCACGGACCGGTCACCGACGAGCGCGATCACCCCCAGCGCCGCACCCACCGCGACGACCGAGACCCCCAGCAGGCGCAGCCGCGACAGCTGTGTCAGAACCCGAGAACCGAAGAACAGTCCGATCGCGACGCCCACGCCGAGCGCCCCGACCACCACCCCGTAGGCCACCGCGCCGGCCAGCACGCTGACACCGACGAGCGCGCCGCCCGCGGCCACCGTGGCCAGCAGCCCCGCGCGCACACCGCGCGCACGCCGGTCGGCGCCCACGGCCCGCCAGCCTTCGAGCACCGAAGGCGTCGCGACGGCGCCACCGCGCCTGGGCACCCCGCGCAGCGTGAACACCAGCGTGGCCGACACCAGGTAGGCGAGCGCGCTCCCGGCCACCATCCACTGCCCCGCCGCGGTCAGCACGGTGAACAGCAGCGCGGCGACCGGCGCCGTGCCGTACGTCACGAGGACGCCGAGCCTGGTCGCCTCCTCCAGCCGCTCCGTGGGCACCAGCGCGGGCACCGTGGTGTCGCTCGCGGCCCCCCGGAACAGGGCCGCGCACTCGACGAGGAAGGCAGCGGCCACCACCCACGTGTAGCTGCCGGCCAGCGGCACCGACGCCACCAGCGCGAGCCTGGCCAGGTCGGCGACGAGCATCGTCATGCGCCGGTCGAGCCGGACGCCGATCGGGCCCGCCAGCGGGCCGAGCAGCAGCGCGGCCAGCAGCTTGGCGAGGAACACCCCGCCGACGGCCGCCGCCTGCGACTGGTAGCCGTTCGCCGCGGTGACCTGCGCGGCCAGCACGGTCAACGCGAGAAGGGTGAGCCAGTCGCCCAGGCTGCTCGCGGACATGGCCATCCACAGCCTGCGGAAAGATGAGATGTCCAGCACATGCGCCGGTCTGCGGACGGTCATGGTGTCAGGGTATCCAGGGGGGTTGAGGTCGGGAGTCTGATATGCCCGGCTGTTCGTGGCCTGAGGGTAATACCTGTGGACTCCCCGCGCAGGCAAGTTCGGCCGGGCAGATCGCGCGGTGTCGGCCCACGCGCGCCCCGGCTCCCCGCGACCCCGTTCGCGCGCGCAGCCGCACGCCCAGGCGGCACCCGCCCACTGACGGTGAACGACGGAACCACGAACCGGGCACGGCACGCGCCATGCCCGGCTGAACCCGCTCTGCTGACCGGCTGCCGGATCACCCCGTCAGCTTACGATCGGTGACCGACAATTCACCGGTCACGATTTGGCGGCAGGCTTCTTCCTCGTCGTCGTCGTGGTCGTCTTCTTCTTGGCCGGAGCCTTCTTCGCCGCGGGCGCCCGCTCACGCCGCTCGGCCAGCAGCTCGGCGGCCCGCTCGATGGTGATGTCCTCGACCGTGTCGCCCTTGCGGAGCGAGGCGTTGGTCTCCCCGTCGGTGACGTAGGGCCCGAAACGCCCCTCCTTGACCACGACCGGCTTCTTGGAGTTGGGGTCCTCGCCCAGCTCGCGCAGCGGCGCGGCGGCAGCCGTACGGCGGCCGCGCTGCTTGGGCTGCGCGAACAGCTCCTTGGCCTGCTCGATCGTGATCGTGAGCAGCTCCTCCTCCGAGCCGATCGACCGCGAGTCGGTGCCCTTCTTGATGTAGGGACCGAACTTGCCGTTCTGCGCGGTGACCTCCTCGTCGTCGATCACGCCGACCACGCGCGGGATCGACAGCAGCCTGAGCGCGTCCTCCAGCGTGACCGTGTCCAACGACATCGACTTGAACAGCGAGCTCGTGCGCGGCTTGGGCGCGTCGGCCTTCCTGGTGCGCTTCTTGGCGTCGTCGTTGGCCTCGGGCAGGACCTCGGTCACGTACGGCCCGAAACGCCCGTCCTTGGCGACGATCATGTTGCCGGTCACCGGGTCCCTGCCCAGCTCGCGGTCGCCGGTCGGCCTGGCGAACAGCTCCTCGGCCTTCTCGGCGGTCAGCTCGTCGGGCGTCATGTCCTCGGGGATGTTGACGCGCACGCCCTCGCGGTCGAGGTAGGGGCCGTAGCGACCCACCCTGATCACGATGTCGCTGCCCTTGATCGGGAAGGAGCTGATCTCCTTGGCGTCGATCTCGCCGAGGTCGGTGACCATCTCCTTCAGGCCCTCGTCGCCCTCGTGGCCGAAGTAGAAGCGGCGCAGCTCGGGAACGCGCTCGGCCCGGTCGTTGGCGATGTCGTCGAGGACCTTCTCCATCTCGGCGGTGAAGTCGTAGTCGACGAGGTTGCCGAAGTGCTGCTCGAGCAGGTTCACCACGGCGAAGGCCAGGAAGGAGGGCACCAGCGCGGTGCCCTTCTTGAACACGTAGCCCCGGTCGAGGATCGTGCCGATGATCGACGCGTACGTCGAAGGACGGCCGATCTCCCGATCCTCCAGCTCCTTGACCAGCGACGCCTCGGTGTAGCGGGCCGGCGGCTTGGTGGAGTGACCCGACACGTCGAGCCTGGTCAGCCCGAGCGCGTCGCCCTCCGCCAGGTTCGGCAGCCGCTTCTCGGAGTCGTCACGGTCGGTCGACGGGTCGTCGGCGCTCTCGACGTAGGCCTTCAGGAAGCCGTGGAAGGTGATCGTCCGGCCCGTGGCGGTGAACTCCGCGCCGCCGCCCGCCACCTTCACCGTGACCGACTCGCCGACCGCGTCCTTCATCTGCGAGGCCACGGTCCGCTGCCAGATCAGCTCGTACAGGCGGAACATGTCACCGCTCAGCCCGGTCTCGCCGGGCGTGCGGAACTCCTCACCGGACGGGCGGATCGCCTCGTGCGCCTCCTGGGCGTTCTTCACCTTGCTGGCGTAGACGCGTGGCTTGTCGGGCACGTACGCCGAGCCGTACAGCTTGATGGCCTGCGACCTGGCGGCCGCGACCGCCGTCTCCGACAGCGTGATGCTGTCGGTACGCATGTAGGTGATGAAGCCGTTCTCGTACAGCCGCTGCGCCACCTGCATCGTGTACTTCGCGGAGAAGCCCAGCTTCCTGCTGGCCTCCTGCTGCAGCGTGGTCGTCCGGAACGGCGCGTACGGCTTGCGGGTGTACGGCTTGCGCTCCACCGACTCGACGGCGAACGACGCGGTGCGCAGCCGTCCGGCCAGCTCGGCGGCGGCCTGCTCGGACAGGTGGAGCACGCTGGCGTTCTTGAGCCGCCCGTCGGGCCCGAAGTCGCGGCCCTGCGCGACGCGCTTGCCGTCGACGCCGGTCAGGGTGGCGGTGAAGTCGCGCGGTGTCTCCTCCGGCTTGTTGGAGTCGAACAGCGCGGAAAGGTCCCAGTAGTGAGCGGCGGTGAACGCCATCCGGTCGCGCTCGCGCTCCACCACGAGCCGTGTCGCCACCGACTGCACGCGGCCCGCGGACAGGCGGGGCTTGACCTTCTTCCACAGCACCGGGCTGACCTCGTAGCCGTAGAGGCGGTCGAGGATGCGGCGCGTCTCCTGGGCGTCGACCAGCCGCAGGTTGAGGTCGCGCGGATTGGCGACGGCCTCCCGGATCGCCTGGGGCGTGATCTCGTGGAACACCATGCGGTGCACGGGCACCTTCGGCTTGAGCACCTCGCGCAGGTGCCACGCGATGGCCTCGCCCTCGCGGTCCTCGTCAGTGGCGAGGTAGAGCTCGTCGGCGTCCTTCAGGAGCTGCTTGAGCTTGCTGACCTGAGCCTTCTTGTCGGGGTTGACGACGTACAGCGGCTCGAAACCGTGGTCGACGTTGACGCCGAGGCGTGCCCAGGCCTCCCCCTTGAACTTCTCGGGGATGTCGTCCGCCTTCTCCGGCAGGTCACGGATATGGCCGATGCTGGATTCGACGATGTATCCGCGCCCCAGGTAGCCCGCGATCGTCTTCGCCTTGGCCGGCGACTCGACGATCACCAGGCGGTTTCCGCCGGCGCTGCCGTTGTTGGCTGGCACGCTGCTTCCTACCTCGCTGTTCGCTTGCGTATCCCCCTGCCGGGAGCGGGCACAGATCTGAAAGGTAACCCGTGCCGAGGGTTTTTCCTTCCCCGGGGGCCACCGTCTCACTCAAGGACGCAGAATAAGGCCGAGTGAGTGCCATCGCTCCCTAACTCACCCTGGAGACTAATCGCTGTGCTGGCCTACTCCTACATGGACGTCTATATCCCACGCGACACTTCGCGTGAAGCCGCACGTCAGCTGCTGACCGAACATGCTGAATACGGACAGTGGGAGCTCGCCAGAGTGCGGCTGCATCCCGATGGCAGCCGGCATGTGCGGCTCCGTCGCAAGGTTATCCGGGTCCGCAGCACGTTGTGACATGGCTTTGCCCGCCCTGGGGCCGCGCCCCCCAGAACGGGCAAAGCGTCTCGCCTTTGCCCGTTCCCGCTGGCACGGCCGGGCAAAGTGTCATGGGTCCCGCGAGGGGACGACGGGCCTGTGCCCGCCCCCGGTTTGGAGCGGGCAGACGATCCTTTGGTGTTCACCCGCCGGACGCGGGTGGTGCGATGGCTACTTCTTGCCGAAACGAATACGGCGGGTCGTCGCGAACAGCGTGGCGGAGACGGCGAACATGGCGCCCATGACCAGCGCCAGCAGCGCGTTGGAGGTCATCCCGGTGACGCCGGCCGGCTGAGCGGCGCTCATCAGACCGAGGTCGCCGACGGGCAGGGACTTGGCGGCGGAACCGACCGCCTCACCCACCGGGGTGGAGGCGACCAGCGAGCCGGCCGGACCGAGAGCCGAGCCGGGGTTGGTGCCGGCGGGAGCGCCCTGGCCCTGCTGCAGGGCGGGCACGGTGGGTACGGCGGGCATGGCGGGCGTGGCGGGCTGCCCCGGCAGGCCGGGCAGACCGGGCAGCGCGGGCAGGCCGAGCGTGCCGGTGAGGTCACCGACCACTGGCAGGGCGGGCAGACCCGAGCCGCTCATCTGCTGGGTGAGGTTGCCCACATCCTTCACGCCGGCCATGGCGGGTACGGCGGGCATGGCCGGCAGCAGGCCGCCGGCCTTCGCGCCGGCCATCCTGCCGCTGGTGCGCGTCCAGCCGAAGGCGCTGGGGCCGTCGCCGACCGGCCGGCCCACCCTGGCGCCGCCGAGGCACCCCGCCGCGGCGTCACCCAGGACGGCGACCGCGTTGCCGCAGACGTTGACCGGAGCGGTGATCGGCGCGATCACCTGGTTGCCCGCCAGGACGCCGGACCGGCCGGACGTGGTGTTGCCGCCCCCGCCGACGCCGTTGTGCGGGGAGACGGACGCGCCGCCCCTGCACTGGGCCTCGGACAGGCCCAGCGCCGCCACCGCGTTGCCGCAGGCGTTGATCGGAGCGGTGATCGGCGCGATCACCTGGTTGCCCGACAGCACGCCCGAGCGCCCGGAGGTGGTGTTGCCACCCGCGCCCCTGCCGCCGTTCTTCACCGACACCCCGCCCTTGCAGCCGGCGAAGGCCTGGCCGAGAACGGCGACCGCGTTGCCGCAGACGTTGACCGGAGCGGTGATCGGCGCGATCACCTGGTTGCCCGACAGCACGCCCGAGCGCCCCGAGGTGGTGTTGCCACCGGCGCCGCTGCCCGCGGCGGTGTTCTCGACCGAGCTGCCGCCCTTGCAACCAGCGGCGGCGTTGCCGACCGCGTTGCCACAGGCGGTGATGGGCAGGCTGATCGGGGCGATCACCTGGTTGCCGCTGCCGGCGCTGAAGCGCCCGTCGGTGTCGTTGCCCGAGGAGCCAGGACGGCCCGGCGTCCTGTGGTAGCCGTGGCCCGGCCTGCCCGGGCGGTTGGTGACGCTCGACCCGCCCTTGCAGCCGGCGAACGCCTGGCCGAACACCGCCACCGCGTTGCCGCAGATGTTGATCGGGCCGCTGATCGGCGCGATCACCTGGTTGCCGCCGAGCACGGAACTCCGGCCCGAGGTGGTGTTGCCCCCCGCGCCGCCCTTGCCGACGTTCTTCACCGAGGCGCCGCCCTTGCAGCCCGCGGTGGCGTCGCCGAAGATGGCCAGCGCGTTGCCGCAGGCGTTGATCGGCGCGTTGATCGGCGCGGTGACCTGGTTGCCGCCCAGGATGCTGTTGTCGCCGGAGGTCCTGTTGCCCCCCGCGCCGCCCTTGCCGACGTTCTTGACGGAGGCGCCGCCCTTGCAGCCCGCCTGGGAGCTGCCGAACAGCGACAGCGCGTTGCCACAGGCGTTGATCGGGGCGTTGATCGGCGCGTTGACCTGGTTGCCGCCGAGGATGCTGCTGTTGCCCGACGTCCTGTTCGGGATGCCGGTGTTCCCGACGTTCTCGACCGACGCCCCGCCCTGGGAGGTCGCGGTCGAGTCGCCGGCCGCGGCGATCGAGTTGCCGCTGATGTCGACGGGAAGCGAGATCGGCAGGTTGACCTGGTTGCCACCACCGATGGAGGAGTCTCCGGAGGTGTCGGCGGCGGCGGTGCCGCCACCGAAGGACATGACCGCCACCGCGAGCAGAGCCGCGGGAGTCGAAGCCTTGGCCCACGTACGCATGATGAATGCTCCTAGTGGTTCTGGGGGGATTACCTGACAGTTCGCGGGCAGCCGAGGCCGAGCGAGGTCGTGACGACGACCGCGCACAGCGGAGACCTCGGGAAGGTCGCGAACCAGATCTGACCGGTGAAAGCACACGCTCCGCGGAGGGGACTCGGCCCACGCTCCGGCTTCGAGCGGAATCAGTCAGGTGAGAACGAAGGGTCGTCCGCCGCTGTGCGGAAGACCGGGGGCAGCACGCACGCCAGCGGGGCGCGCTGAGCCGTCTCTCGCGGGTCGACACAGGACCGCGCGAGGTCCCCCATGCCCGGCCCGAACGGGCCGTTGCCACCGCTGTTGGGGGCCAAACCCTTGGCGCCCATGCTCTTGCCCGCGGTGGAAGGTGCGGGGAAGCCGGGCTTCGACTGGCTGGTCAGCCCGTCGACTTCAGCTCCGGCCATGGCCTCGGCGGTGTCCATCACCAAGGCGGTGCCGCCTGCCGTGGGGAATCCGGCGACGGCCTGAGGGGTGTCGGCTCCTGTCGCCGCGGTGGTATCCGCGGCAGCCGGAGTGATCTGCGCTGCCGACGTGACATCCGCGGCGGCCGGGGTGGTCTCCGCGGCTGCCGGAGTGGCGGTGAGCAGACCGAAGAGCGTGGCGAGCAGCCAACCGGCGGCCAGCAGGCCGCCCACCGTCAGCGCTCGTGCGATGACCGAGCAGGCGCCGGCCGCGAACCGCGCCATCCGGGCGGCCCGATCGGTGGTCACGCGCTCCTCTGAAACAGTCACGGGCACGCGCCGAGCAGGGAGGGCAAACGCCCTCCACTGCCGCACCGGCATGCGTGCCACGTGACCTCCCGAGCCAGAAACCGACCTCATCTGTGAGGCCGGTCCGTGGACTCACCCCTCAACGGTCCGTAACCGTAGCAGCACCCAAGGTGGTCGCAAGGGCTTTTCAGCAGAGTCCCAGGAATCGGTCAAGCACCCGCACCCCGAACCGGAGCGAATCGACCGGCACCCGCTCGTCCACCCCATGGAACATCCCGGAGAAGTCCAGGTCCGCCGGAAGGCGCAGCGGCGCGAAGCCGTACCCGGAGATGCCGAGCCGGCTGAAGGCCTTCAGGTCCGTGCCTCCCGACAGCGCGTACGGCACGGCCTTCGCGGCCGGGTCCTCCGCGACCAGCGCCTCGGCCATCGCCGACACCAGTCGTCCCTCGAAAGGGAACTCCAGCGCCACCTGGTGCTGGACGAACTCCCTCGACACGTTCGGCCCCAGCAGCTCGTCGATCGTGGCGAAGAACTCCTCCTCGAACCCGGGCAGGAACCGCCCGTCCACCACCGCCTCCGCGCTCTGCGGGATCACGTTGGCCTTGTAGCCGCCCTGGAACATCGTCGGGTTGGCGGTGTTACGGAGCACCGCGCCGATCATGCGCGCCATCGGGCCCAGCTTGTCGACGTCCTCCGGGCCGATCTCCAGCTCCTCCAGCAGCCGCTTCACGGTCGGCGTCAGCCGTACCGGCCACTCGTGGCGGCCGATGCGCGCCACGGCGTCGGCGAGCTCGGTGACGGCGTTGTCGCCGTTGAGCATCGAACCGTGACCCGCGCGGCCCTTGGCCGTCAGCCGCATCCAGGCCATGCCCTTCTCGGCGGCCTCGATGAGATACAGGCGCCGGTCGTCGCCCAGCGACACGCTGAACCCGCCGACCTCGCCGATCGCCTCCGTGACGCCCTCGAACAGCCCCGGATGGTTGTCCACCAGCCAGTTGGCACCGTAGGCGCCACCCGCCTCCTCGTCGGCGGTGAACATCAGCACCACGTCACGCGGCGGCCTGCGCCCCTCCCGCACCCGCTGCCTGGCCACGGCCAGGATCATCGCGTCCATGTTCTTCATGTCGACGGCGCCCCTGCCCCAGACGCACCCGTCGTCGATCTCCCCCGACAGCGGGTGGTGCCGCCAGTCGCCCGCGTCGAACGGCACGACGTCCAGATGCCCGTGGAGCAGCAGCGCGCCCCTGCCCGGGTCCTCCCCCTCGATCCGGGCGACCACGTTGGCCCTGCGGTCGTCGCTCTCGAGGATCAGCGCCTCCAGGCCCACCTCGGCGAGCTTCTCGGCCACGTACTCCGCGGCCTTCCTCTCACCCGGACCGGCGTTGTCGCCGGCGTTCCTCGAATCGATGCGGATCAGGTCGCGGCAGAGGTCGACGACCTCGTCCTCGCCGGTGCGCGCGGTCATGCGAACTCCTTCGATCAGGTCTCGAGGAAACACGGTATGACGCACCCCGCAGAGTTTGCTAACCTTACTGAGCCGACGCGGGATGACGGTCCCGCGTGCAGGCACCAAGTCCGGGTGGCGGAATAGGCAGACGCGCTAGCTTGAGGTGCTAGTGCCCTTTGCGGGGCATGGGGGTTCAAGTCCCCCCTCGGACACAGACCCGTACCCCATATGGTCCTGGTTGCTGGAGACAGCGACCAGGACTTTGTGTTGTGAGGGGTGGTAGACCAGCCTCAGGCCGAGGTCGGCATAGATCTTGGCCTTGCGGGTGGGGTCCGCTCTCCCGAGAACCTCGACGAGGCTCCCCAGCTCATCCAGGGACGCGGCCAGGTGGTCGCGATCGATGGTTCGAGACCCGGCGACGGGGAGACGCGTGAGCCTGTGTTGCAGCTCCGTCTTCCGGCCTTGCTCCTCACTCATCCAACTCGCGATGAGCACCGGGTCGGCGCCGGCCTCCAGGGCCGCGCGGTGGCGGGACAGCTTCCGGTCACATTCGGCCATCTGCCGTTTGATGACCTCGGTCTCGTGCAGTTCTGGGGACGGCGTGTCGTGGGCTGTGACCAGGAGGTCCAAGGTGCGGTCGATGTTCGACGGCGTGAACAGGCGCCCCAACCAGCGGTCGAGCTTGGGGGCTACGTCGATCTCGCGCAGGTAGACGTTGCGGGGGTGGGTCACGCGGTTGGCGAGCGCGTATTCCTCTGGGAACCTGCACCGGTAGTAGGGCATCTCGTTGGCCCAGTGGCCTTGCATCCTGCGGTCGCAGAGTCCGCAGATGAGGCGTCCACGGAGCTGGTACACGCGCTGAGCCCGCCTGACGGTCTTGTCGGTGTAGCGATCACCTCGACTGTGGAGCGTCTGCTGCGCCGCCTCGAAATCCTCGCGGCTCACGATCGGTGGATGCGCGGGTGCGTCCGACCAGATCCACTTGTCCTTGGGGTTCCAGCGGAGCTTGGGCATGTGCCCAAGGCCGACGTCGTCCACGTCGATCAGGACTTCGTCCTTCCGCTGCCTGTTCCAAACCTGGTAGCCGGTGTAACGAGGGTTGAGCAGGATGGCACGCACGGCGCCCTTGGACCAGGCGACCCCGGACCGGTGGCGGTTGCGCTTGGGGTCGTGAGCGGACGGACACAGGATGCCATCTCGCGTCAGCCTCTCGGCGATGGAGAAGAGGCCGTAGCCCGCGAGGAAGTCGGAGAAGATCCGAGCGACCACGACCGAGGCGATGGGGTCGAGTTCGAGCCGATGCAGCCGCCGGCCATCCGCAGCTTTCGCCGGGTTGGGATGCGGACCGGCGTCCACCAGGACGTAGCCATACGGCGGTCGCCCGCCAAGGAACCGGCCCTCCATCTGGGCTTGTGCGCCCATGGCGCTTCGCACGCGGACCTTGACCCGGTTGCGCTCCCCCTTGCTCATGCCGCCGAAGACGCTCATCACGAGGTCATGCGCCTCGTTGGCCGGGTCAATGGGGCCGCCCACTTCTGGGACCCACAAGGGCACCCCGAAGTGCTCGAAGATCGGAAAGGTCAGGCCGTACTGGTTGCCGTAGAAGGCACGATGCGGTTCTCCGATCACCACCGCCTCGAAGCCACGATCAGGATGCCGCAGTTCCGCCAGCAGCCTCGCCGCGTGGGGTCGACGCTGCCAGGGAATCGAGCGTGACTTGTCCACGTCGAAGAACTCGGCGACGACCACTCCCCCGCGCGGCTCGATGAGCGCACGAGAGCGGGTGAGCTGCCAGGCACGAGAAGAGGCCGGGTCCTGGTTGTCCTCTGTGGAAACACGGCCGTAGAAGCCGAAACGAATGGTGTCCATGTCTCTCCTCAGGCGGCATCGGCGCGGACGTCCTGGGCTTCCTGTTGGACCTCCAACAGGATCGCAAGGAGCTCAGCCGCAGCGCTCGCGTTCAGGGCGGGAGGCCCAGGGGGAAGAACGATCACTAGCTTCTGGTCTCGGTTCACGCGGCCACCGCCTCAGTTGCCGAAAGATCTTGGCCGGTGGCTTGGGCTTCCAGCTCGCTCAGGTGTGCGCGCCAGCGCTGCCGCTCATGGATGGATCTGAGGAGCCGGACAGTCAGGGACTCCACGTTGACGTCGCCGGCGGGGACGGGCCGCCAGACATAGCGGTGCGGGTCGGTGGGCCCGTCGGTCTGGCCGAGGGCTTCCAGAACCCAGGTGCGACGGTCTTGCTTGTGTTCGGTCAGGGTCTTGTTGCTCCACTTGCGGGAGACCAGGACGCGGCGACCGGCGTAGCCCAGGTGCTCAGGCTTGTGGGCCTTGCCCTGGCATCGGCCGGGAGTCATCCCTTCTCTGGCGCCCTTGGGCTGGACGCCGTAGCGCAGCCAATTGGGGCAGGCAGGCGAGCAAGGCTCGTAGCGGAGGGCGTCGATGAAGCGGGCGGCGTGCTCGCGCTGGGCCTGGCCGTCGAGGGCCTCATCGAGGCTCTTGGTGAGGTACTTGGACAGGTAGCGGATGCACTGGTCGGCATCCGGGGTGCCGGCGAGCACCCCCTTGACGTCGACCTGATCGCCGAAGCGGATCACGTGCGCCGGTTGGGCGTCCGGATCGATGTCGAGCCGGTCAAGGGCCTCGTCCCAGGTGGGCAGCACCTCACCGGTTGCCGGGTCGAGGTAGCCGACTTCCTCGTCCCAGACGGGCAGGTGTTCGCCGTCGAAGCGGACTTCGTCGATCTGGGGCCACCACACCTGGTGGTAGGTGGCGGCGACAATCTGCTTGATCTCGGCGCGCGAGAGGGTGCCCCGGATGGCCATGTGCAGGTGCGGCGCCAGCCGCTTCTGTGGTTCCACGGTGGCGAAGTACTGCGCGTCGTAGCCCGCCACGCGGCGCAGGTTCTGCACGAACCGGTCGATCAGTTTGGAGAAGTGCAGCGCGTCACGAGCGGCCCGCGAGTAGTCGTAGGCGTCTGGGTCGACGGGAACGCCGTCTCGGATCTTGCCGTAGGACGGGAGGGTGAGGGTGACGAACAACGACGGCCGATAGGTTGCGCCGTCCGTGCCCGTGAACACGCGGCCCAGGGTCGTACTGGCCATGGTGCGCTTGGGCAGGTCTGGGGCGTCCTGGCGGCGCCTGGTGGAACGGGAGCGCTTGGGAGTGACGCGGCCGAGGACGTTGCCGCGCATGCCCGCCTCGTTGATCTCCTCGTCCAGGCCGACGATGACCGCGTCCAGGTCGGTGGTGTCCTCGCCGAGGCGGTCGGCCTGGTCGCGCTGGGCTTGGATGTCGGCGCGGAACTCCACCAGCCAGCGTTGTTCCTCGCTGGCCGGGTCCGGAGCGATGGCGGGTTCCTCCTCCAGATGCCAACCTTCGCGGCACTGAGTCATCCGCAGGTGGCGGTTGCGGGTAGCACACGGCGGGCACTTGCTGTCGAGGGTGGCACCGCACGGAACATCGATGATCTCCCACTTGCCGGTGTAGGTGTCCAGCCGCTTGAGGGCAACAGGCCGGATGCACACGCCGTAGTGCTTGGCGACCTCTTCCACGACCTCGCGAGCGAGCGGCATGGCCAGCCGTACCGCGCGAGGCAGGGAGCGATCAGTCAAAGTTCACCTCCTTCGTCGGTGTGCGTGTGGGCGCGCTGGCCGCACTCGGAGCACTCCGCGAGCCCTGCCGCCAGGTCGAGCCAGAGCGTGTCTCGGCGCCGCAAGAGGCGCACCGGAGGCCCTCCAGGAGGAAACGGTGTCCCTTCACGCGGCCTCCCCGTACTCGGCGACCATGGCGCGGATGTCGGCATCGGAGACGTAGGCCGCCCGGACACGGACGGGTTCGGGTGAGGTTTCCAGCCGCATATAAGCCACCCCTGCGCCCAGCTCGGGGACGGGTGAGATGTGGTCGGCCAACGCTCCCCTGTCGCGGGCGCCGTCGCCGAGGACCATGTCCACCTGTTCGGACTCGTCGAGCCGGAGTGCGATCTTGTCGGGGAACAGGTTGCGGATGTTCATGACCTCCTTGCGCGGGTCCTGCAAGGCCGCCATCACGCCGACGCCGACCGATCGGCCCTGGGTGGCGAGGGTGGCCAGCGCGGCGGAGATGCGCTGCCGGAGCTGCTTGTCGGGTTGGTAGGCGGTCAGGAACGCGACCTCGTCGACGAGCACCAGGACGAACGGGTCCTCGATGGTCGGGGTGTGGTTGCGCTGCCGGCCGGCGAAGCGGGCCGCCCGTTTCTGCATGACGTCGACCGCGTCCTCTAACAGGTCGGCGCAGTCACCGGGATGGGCGGCGTAGCGGGTGAACAGCTCTCGGCCGAAGGACAGCTCCATCAGCTTCGGGTCGAGCGCCCAGATCTCCACCAGGCCCGCCCGCATGGCCGCCAGCAGCCCGCGGATGGTGTCCCACAGGAACGAGCCCTTGCCCGCCCCGGTGGCGCCCGCGATCAGGATATGCGTGCCGAGGATCTTCAGCCGTAACGGTTGGCCGTCCTCACGCTTGCCGATCTCGACCGGCCCGACCGTGGGTTCGCCGGGGATCGGGAGGGCGGGGATGGGAGCGGCCAGCGGGTCGTGGCGGGGGAAGGTCAGCAGCAGCCGCCCGCCCTTGATCAACGCCATCCGGCAGGAGGTGGCGCCGAAACCCTGGGCCAGGTTGTCGAGACGGTCGGTCCAGTCCTTGACCGCCTGCCCCTTCAGCATCCGCACCGTGACCAGGTCGGCCCAGCCGTCGCAGCGTACGCGTACCAGATAGGGCAGGTAATCGCGGCCGTTGATGCGCTTGGCCAGCCCGGAGACGAAGGTGACCGACTGCCAGTGACGGCGGTAGATCCAGACGAGCCGCCACCAGGCCAGCAGCCGCCGGCCGATCAGGTGGGTGAAGGAGCCGCGATCGACGAACGCCCACCCGGTTAGCGCCAGGGCGACGAGCCCGACGATGGAGGCGGCGAGCGGCCAGCCGTACAGGTGCCAGATGGCGCCCAGGCCGGCCGGGATGGCGACCGCGACCGGGTGCCGCCAGACGGTACGGACGAGCGCGACCAGGAAGCGCCACAGGTAGATCAGGATCGTCAGGATGGCGGGGGTCTTGAGCACGGCCGGTTGGAAGACGACGGCCGTGTCCGGCGTGGTGGTGACGAGGGTGCGCGCCTCATCGCCAGGAAGCCGCTTGAACATAAGCTTGGAACCTCTCGTGATGTGGAAGTCGTGGGAGAACCCAGGGGCCGCCGGAAGTTGCACCTTCCAGCGGCCCCGCCTTGCTGTCAGACCGCCGGGTCGGTGGCGCCCTTGGCCTGGGCTGTCTGTTCGGTGTGCAGGCGCTCGCAGTCAGCGAGATATGTGGCAGCGGCGTTGAAGATCTCGCGGGCAGTGGCCAGGTCGGCGTCAGAGACCGGCCCGGCGCCGGTGGTGGAGATGGACACGTCGGCCTCTGCGGTGGACAACTCCAGGTACGGCCGGGGCTTGGACAGCAGTCCGGCCCGGACCCGCAGGTCGGCCGTGTGAAAGGAGACCGACAGGCGCGGAGCTCTGTCGGGCTGCATCGACATGGTGACGTAGGTGTAGGGGCGAGGGCTGGTCATGCCGCCACCGCCCGACTGTCGGCCTGCCCGAAGCGGCGCTCCAGCGACAGGACGAACAGAGCGGCCTCGCGGGCGAGCTGGCGGGCGAACTTCAGGTCATCCACCGTGACCGGTCCGGCCGTGGTGATCAGGACGGAGGTGGCGCCGAAGTCGAGCGCCAGGACGGGCGGGTGCAGGGCGTAGGGGTGGCGCAGGGTGCGCGCGGCCTGGCCGGTGGTCAGGCGGATCACGCTGGTTCGAGGGGTACGTCGTCGGGTCATCAGGCGACGTCCTTTCCGGCCTGGGCCTTGCCGGCGGCAGGGTTCGGTGCCGTGTGGCGGGGGGCGTGCATCTCGCGGACCTTGATCGAGTAGGCCAGACGGCCGTTGCCGTTGACGTACGGCGTGACCGACAGCCCGTCGAACTCGACGGGGGTGAACGGCAGGCCCGGCATCGGCGCGGGCGGCACCGGCTGCACAGGGCTGAGGATCTTGACCGCCACGGTCTTCTGGGCGGCCTTGACGGTCGGGTCACCGTCCATGACCGCGACCTGCCAGACCAGCTCACTGGTCAGCTTGTCGCGGGCCTGCACAAACCTGCCGTTGGTCGAGGCGTCGAAATCCTTGACTGGCTCGACGTCGCCGACGATGTAGCAGCCATGCGGGAAGACCATGGAGTAGGTGACGGGGATGGGGCCTTGGAGAGCCATGTGATGCCCTTCTTCAAGATGACTCGATGTTGAGTCGTCCACTTGTCCGATTAAGTTGAGAGTACGTCGAGCAACTCGTCCGCACAAGTGGTCGACTCGGATGCGGCGGTAAGACTTAGCTCACCTGGTAGACATCCTCAAGCTCGTGAACCGTGCCGGGGAGGGCGATGCCCGCCACGAGAAGCACCGCCCCTGCAGGGTCATGAACGGTAGCCAGCACGCCAAGAACGGGGTCGGTCGACCCCAGCACCCGAGCCTCGTCCTTCGTCGGCACCCGTGCCGTGACCCGCTCGGTCACGTGATCGAACCTGACGTGCTTGACGGCCTGGAGGTGATGCCGGATGCCACGCCGAAGCGGTTGCGGCTTGTCGAGATCCGTACCAAGTGCGATCTCGAGCGGGAACCAGAACGTCTCCACCGCTGTCACCAAGTCGCCCTGACGTGTCACACGCTGGCGTGCGATGACGGGGGTTCGCTCCTCGACGCCCAGGAGTCGAGCGACGTGAAGCGGAGCGGGAACGCGATCGACGCCCAAGACGCTGTCCGCCTCTTCCGCCTCCTCCATCGAGGCGAGGCCAGGCCGGACCCGATCAGCCGGAGCATCGGGACGGCCCTTCACAAACGAGCCTCGCCCGTGCTCGCGTCCGATCCATCCCTGCATCGCCAACGTCTGAAGAGCCCGCACCACCGTCGTACGGCCGACGCCGAACTCCCTGACAAGCTGAGACTCCGAGGGAAGCATCTCGCCGGCCGCATACTCGCCACTGTCGATGCGCTCCTGAATGGCGGTCATCACCTGGGCGTACTTCGGAGGCGCGAACTCCATGCTCATCTCAACCGCCTGTTCGGACTTCCACTTGTCTGCATAAGTACAGTAGCGGCTGAGCGTCGCCCTGTCAGGACGCCTTGAAGCTACGGACAGCTATCTCAAACTGCCGCACAGGAGTTCACGCCACCGCTCCTGCCCTTCCCGTGTACGCCAGGCGTCGCTGTATGCCGTCTCCTGGCCGGGAACAGATCGGCGGATGAAAAGCAGGCCGCCGGCCGCGCACAACTCGTAGAAGATCGTGCGATGCTCACAGCAGGTCCAGTCGATGACGCGCAACGTGTCGAAACGCTGGGCCGTGTACCAGGTGAGTGTTCGATGGCCGGACTGCAACGGCGGCAGGTGAACGGCAGGACAGCCCTTTCGCCTCACGGCTGGACGTCCCGAACGAGTTCGGCCAAGGCGTCCGACAGCCCTTGCTCCCGCAGTTCGTTGTAGCGGAGGAGGACCCTGCGCGCCGCCCTGTCCGGCTCATTCGCCGGATGCCAGGCGTAGATCACGCGACGTCGTTCGGCGTTCCATCCCGTTCGCCACCAGTAGCGGTAACCGTCGCACCAGACGACGAGGCCGACCCAAACCGATACGAGTGCCAGGCCGTACCCGTCATGGACGTCCGCCGCTACGCCATGGCCCGAAAGAGCCCTGCTGAAGATCTCGGCGCTGGCACGGGGACGGACCGGCCACATACGTGGCGCGTTCATGCGGTCACCCGCTCGAAGCGCACCGAGCCCGCCGCGTCGAGGAAGGCGCGGAAGATGATCCGGGAGGAGTGGTCATCCGCGACCGCGCCCACGTCGTACACCTGGTGCCTGATCTGTCCCCAGGCATTTGCGGGAAGGTCGCGCATCGCCGTACGCAGGGCATCCATCGCCGTCGCCTGGAAGGGGCTCGTGCCGCTGGCCTCCAGCGCCTCGCCGCCCTTCGCGCCGACGAAGACCTCCCACTCGAAGCGTTCGGCGGGAACGCCGGCACCTTCGCAGTAAAGGCAGTCCTGGCGAACAGAGGTGGCCAAGCCCAAACGCGACGCCGCGACATGACCGCGCCGAGTCGCGATCTTCCAGCCGCGCCCGTTGCATTCGCTGCATCTAACTGGCTCTGTCATGCCGCACAGCATGAATATCGCTGCGGCTCTTACCTATCCCACGGAGATATCCAACGAATGGATATAGAGTGCAATCCGCACGCCAACACACCACGTCGGGGGTCAACCGCCGGGAGGTTCGCATGCACAGAGACGCTTTCGATCCGATCCACATCCCCGCACCGGTATGGGATCGCGACGAAAGCAGAATAATTCTCAAGAATCGCGATATTTCGGGCCTGTTCAAACTCGCTGTCAAGCACGCCGGAGCCAGTCAGGTACGCATCAGCGCGGCGACCGGCCTCAGCCAACCTCGAATCAGTGCCATCCTGCGAGGACAGGCAGGACCGATCACCGACCTGACCGTCTTCGAGCGCATCGCCGCCGGACTTGGCCTGCCCGATCACGCACGGATGCTGATGGGTCTCGCACCACTCGACATCGCCTCTCCCACGGGCGACGTCGACGACGAGCACCAGGAGCAAGCAGCCGAGCTGATCGCCCGTTTAGACGCGTCAGCGGCCATAGACCCGACGATGGTCATGATCCTCAGCACCGACACCAACAACCTTCGTCTGCTGGACCGTCGACTCGGTGGCGTCGCCATCGCCGACAAGATGCGGGCGCAGATGTCCCAGATCGAACGCGCCCACAGCCACGCCGTACGGCCGGGCATCCGCGCCCAACTCGCGCATCTCCTCGCCGAGACCGCCTCACTGGCCGGATGGCAGGCGATCAACAGCCTTGCCCTCAACGACGCCTGGAACCACTACGAACGCGCCAAGGCCGCCGCAGCCCAGGCCGATGACCCGGCCGTGCTGGCGTACGTCTCCGGTGAGCAGGCGTACGTCTTGATGGAGCTCGGCCGGCCCGGAGAGGCGACCGAACTTCTCCAGCACGTCCACGCGGTTAACGGTGGACACCTTCCATCGCGACTCCGCACCTGGTTGTCAGCGGCCGAAGCGGAAGCCGCCGCCATACTCGGCGACGAAATCACCTGCCGCCGCGCACTGGAGGAGGCCGCCCGGAACTTGCCCGAGGGCGATGCGGATCCGGACATGCCATACCTCTCGATCAACAGCCACCATCTCGCACGCTGGCGCGGCAACTGCCTCGTCCGGTTCGGCGACCCCGGCACCGTCGAGGATCTCCGCTCGGCACTCGCCGGCATGGACGGCACCTACAACCGCGCCGAGTCCGGCGTACGGTGCGACCTGGGACACGCCCTTCTGGCGGCAGGACAAGCGGACGCGGCCCAACCGCACGTCCACCGCGCGCAGCAGCTCGCCACCATGACCGGGAGCCGCCGGCAGCGACGGCGGATCAACCAGCTGGCCGCAGCCGTCAACCGTGCGCTTGGCCGTTGAGCCTCTCGCGAGCTTGAAGCAGACCGATCAGCGTGCCCGACGTCCAGATGTCACCGCGGGCGATCATCTCCGGGATCTCCGACATCGGAACCCATTCGATCCGGTCGGCCTCCACCTCTCCCTCGGGGCTGCCCACCTTCTCGGCGCCCCGCATCAGGTACAGGCTGTGCTCGGAGTCGACCATGCCCGCCATCGGCTGATAGGTCACCAGGTGCTCCACGCTGCGCGGCCGGTACCCGGTCTCTTCCTCGACCTCGCGAGCAGCCGTAGTCATCGGGTCTTCGCCGGCGTCCACCAGGCCACCGGGCAACTCCCAGCCCCAACGGTCGAACACGAAGCGGTGCCGCCACATCAGCAGCACGCGGTCTTCCTCGTCGACCACGACAGCGATGGCCGCCCTGTCGAGGTGAACAACGTGATGCTCGAACCGCTCACCACCGGGAATCTCCACATCGGCCATACCCAGCCGAATCCACCGGTTGTCATAGATCAGGCGTTCACCGTGAACGATCCAGCGCGTCAGCTCAGCGTCGTCAGCCACATCGGCGAAGCTACCGTCACCGATGCCTGCCGTACACGGGCTTCACGGCTACACCATAGATCGTTGCCGAATAGCGCTTATATGGATCAAGGGCGGCGCAAGCGCCGCCACGCGGCCCGAGCTTGCGGGCCGCACGCTGCGCGTGCGGCCTGGGGGCCGTTCTCGCGCGCGGCCCGCCACTCGGGCCGCTCTCCGATCGCTGCGTGTCCTCACAGTTCTAGGACACCAGGTCCTTTACGTCGATGCAGGGTTTCCGTTCGAAGTACGGACAAACCTGAACCTGCTTTAGATCGACCCCCTCGGGGATTTGTGCGTACACGAGGGTGTAATACGAGATCCCAGGCTGAAGGTTCGTATCGTATTCCCAGGATACTAACTGACCCTGGCCTCCTTGGACGAACTCCTCCTTGGGCTTAGGGACAAAGGCCGCACCCATAGGGCTGGAACACACATCCTTGCAGCCTGGATAGTAAGCGCTGAGCCAGAGGAACGGGTCCATCGCCGTTGGTCTGTCCTTTAAGGTGCCATCCAGCTTAAGGATCACCAAGAGGAAGGTATTTCCGGGGGACGCGGGGTCCCCCTTGACCGTTGGGTTTGTTCCGGCGCTGACTCCTTGCAGCGTGTAGGGAAATTCGTCCTTCTCCAAGTCGAGGACGGCGCCCTTCGGGTTAGGAAGCTCCTTCGCTGCAGAAGGACTCTCGGGGCTAGCGGATGGGCTTACGCTTCTGGCGGTCGGTAGGGAAGCAGGGCTAGCGCAGCCAACCAGTACGGCGATAAGAGCAGCAGAAAGAGCCCAAATGCGCACCACTTCCTCCATGGAGTAAGGAAAGCTTGCGTGATCGAGTGAGTGCTCACCTTAGAGAAGAGACGATCTTGACACAAGAGGCGAGTCGAGCGTTTCCGTATGTCAAGCACGCCCCAGCGGGGGCGCTCCGGCTCCGGGATGATCGCTAAGGCGCACACGTCGCTAAGCGGTTGTGGGTGGCTGAGGTGGGGCCTGATCATCCCGCCCACCATCGACCCGGGACAAGCCGAGCGGCCCAGGGCCATGGGGCCAAGGTCGTTCGTCCAGTGGGGCGCTCCACCTTGACCCCATGGCCCTGGGCCGCTTCCCCTTCGGGCGGGACGACGGCAGACGGGATGATCTCAGGCAGGGCGGGGTACGCGCGGTGCGTGACAAACTCCAGGTCGTGGGCTGATCTCGGGCCATTAGGGAGCCATTACAGCGTCTGCCAGGGGCAGGAACGTTCGGGTACGACGAGCCAGTCGGCACCGGTGCGGATCTTCCACACGATGCCATTGATCGCCTGCCGATGGTCATGCCAACGGCCACAGCGGCCAGGACCTGCGAGCGGTAGCGGATCGATCCGCGCCCATGCGGCATCAGTGCTCATGACGACGCACCATCACACCATCAAGCCACACCAGCTAACCAAGCTCCGCAAAAACAGAGCCTAGAACACGTTCGGCGGGCTCCTGGTGCCTGAGCGAAGCGCGAATCACGTCAGAGCATCATGCTCTCATCGTCGCCTTCTTCGGCTTGCTTCGTCTGGGGGGTAGCGTCCGTGACGGTGCCGCTGGACTGGTAGTAACGAAAGGCGCTGGGATAAGTGCGGTTGTTGTCCGGATACATGATCGTCCAGCCCACTAGGGCACTGATCTTCCATGCCTCGTCCAAGTGCCCGGCGATGAACCGAAAGATCTCGTCCACGCTCATGTTCGCACTGGGGACGGTGACCAGCTTGTCCTTGAAACTTGCCGAGCGCTGATAGCGGAAGATGTAGGGGACTCCCGCCTTGACCGTTTGAAGTAGATCACGCAAGGACTGAGTGCCCGCCCGGAGGTCGGAGACCTCGCGATCCAGGTCGATGCGATATTCAAGATCGAAATGGGTGTTCTTTAGGACGGTCCCGTCTCGGTTGCGTCCTGGGTCGTTGATGCCGAACCCGCGGTTGTTCCAGACGATGGCGCTGGTCTCTAGGTGCCTTTTGATGAGCATCTTTTCCGGAGAGACGGCAGAGAGGTCTTCTTCCACGAAGAGGCACTTGAACTCGATCTCCTCGATCGAGATGCCCACCCTGCCGGACAGCTTGAAGAGATGCTCACTTAGACGTTTAGGCAGGGGCTGGTCAGCCTTGCCGACGTAGGTGAGCTCGTGTCCACCAGTCGGCTTCTGGCGGTAGAGCTGATACACCCCCGACAGGCTGTCCAAGCCGAGCTTGGCGGCCTGAACGTTGAGAGCATCCAGGTTCTCCAAGGTCAGAGGTGCCGGCTTGAGGGCCTCAAGGGCTGCATAGAGTTGCGTACTCAGTGCCTTGGTGATGCTGAGGCGGAACCCATCACTGTACTGGCCAGTCATGCGGGACGCCCTCCGAGGCATGTGGTCTTGCCGCCCGTCCCCATGCGCCACTCCCGGTGTCGTGTTCAGCCAAGTCTCGATCAACTCTCGCAAGTCTAGGTACAGGCGAGGTGCGCCAGGTCACATATGTCAGACGCGACCCTGGAGGGGAGATTTGCGCATGCGTTCGAAGAAACCCGAGCGATAGGGCTGCAAGATCACTAACTCCGCGGTACGCTTTCGCCATGGTTGAACAGTCGAATCACGCCCCGAGGGACCGTACGAGCGTCGAGCTCTTCGCGGGCGGTGGTGGCCTAGCTATGGCGGTCTCCAGCGCCGGCTTTAGACCCCTCCTGTTCAACGAGTTCAACAAGCGTGCCTGCGAGACGCTTGAAGCGAACAAGGCTGACCCGTACGACGTGGGCACCACACCGCCCATCCCGGAGCTCGGCGAGAACCCCCCGCTCCTCGTGGGGGACGTCGCCGAGGTCGACTTCGAGTACCTCAAGGGCCGGGTGGACGTCCTCGCTGGCGGGCCACCCTGCCAACCATTCAGCCTCGGGGGCGTGGCCAAAGGTGACGAGGACAAACGCAACGGCTTTCCACACATGTTCAGGGCGATCAGGCAGATGGAGCCTAAGGCGGTCATCTGCGAGAACGTGCGGGGGCTCCTCCGTCCGTCGTTCATGCCCTACTTCGAGTACATCAAGCGCGAGTTGGCGCTTCCGTTCGAAGAGCGAACAGAGGACAGCGCTTGGCAGGACCACGACGAGGTTCTGCGCCACCTCCTCGAGACCGCTACGGTAGATGACCATGAACGGTACGACGTCAGGCACTACCCCGTAAACGCGGCGGACTACGGCGTCCCACAGATCAGGAACCGTGTGATCATGATCGCGTTCCGGCGAGACCTCGGGGTGGACTGGGATCGGTTCGAGCAGCTGGTGCGACCGCAGTTCTCCGAAAAGAGCCTTCACGATGACATGCGAAACGGCTCGTACTGGGAACGGCATTCGGACGTTCCCGAGAAGGTTCGCGAGCAAGTGATGGCGCGGATTCCACAGCGTCCACTGCCGTTGCTCGACGAAGAACGCCTTCGACCATGGCGCACTCTCCGCGACGCTATCAAGGGCATCGACGGACAAAAGCCCCTGCCCCCGGTCGAGAAACTCGACCGCAAGGAGTACCACCTGGGCGGCTTCACGGATCACATCGGCTGGCCGGACGCCCGAATCTATCCCGGACACACACCAAACGAATTGGATCGCCCCGCCAAGACCGTAAAGGCTGGCGTCCACGGAGTCCCGGGGGGCGAGTCGGTGATGCTTCTCGATAACGGCGAGCACCGGTACATGACCGTCCGCGAGACCGCTCGGGTGATGACTTTCCCTGACAACTGGGCCCTGGCCGGACCTCGTGGAGAGAAGATGCGGCAGCTCGGTAATGCCGTACCCGTTCTTCTCGGCCGGGTCTTCGCGAACGCGGTCGCGACGGTCCTGGACGAGGCCGAAGCATCGACGTGACCGACTCACCCGTCGCCGAGTCCATGCGGTGGAATGACAAGCCACCGCCCGATCGAGCGTGGAAGGGTAAGCCCGGCCTCAGCCGTACCGAACGCACTGCGGAACAGGATCGCGCGGCTGGTGGGCACGATCGACGTTTCATCGATCTTGGAAACAGTCGGCAGGCGTTGGCGTCCGTTGAGCTCAAACTACTTCCGAATACCCGTCGGATCCGGGCCTACCTTCGCTGGTCCGACAAAGGCAAGACCGGGAATGCCTATCTTGGCGAGGTCACTGAAACAACTCGTATCCGTAATCTCGCGGCCGCATGGCGCCTTGCGTTCGAGCAAGAGCGATTGATCATTCCGGAGCCGGCGGAGGACTCATGGGCCAGTACTCCGGCTTCCCGGAAGGTGATGAAGGCCAACCGCAGCCGCAACACCAAGCCCGAACTCGCCCTCAGGTCGGCGATCCACGCGCTCGGTCTCCGCTACCGCGTGGACGCGCCCCCGATCGAGGGACTGCGGAGACGAGCGGACGTCGTATTCCCTAAGGTAAAAGTGGCGGTGTTCTCAGACGGCTGCTATTGGCACGGCTGCTCAGAGCATTATCGGCCGGCTCGCCGCAATGACCAGTTTTGGAACGAAAAGATCGAAAAGAACAGAACCCGTGACCGCGACACAGACTCCAAGCTCGAAGCGGCCGGCTGGCTCGTCATCAGAGTCTGGGAGCACGAGGACCCGGTCGAAGCTGCCTCACGAATCGAAGAGGCCGTGCGGAACCGCTAGGCCTTCGGTCACAAGGCGGTGCTGTCCAACACCTCGTGGGGCAGGCCCCCGTACGCGCCCAGCGGCAGCTACTGAGTGTCACCTGGCTCTAGGCGAGAGCAGTGACAGTCAATGTAGAGGTGTCACCGGATCGGCTCCTTCGAAGTCGTCCAATCCGTCTCGTCCAGAGGGATCCAGCAGCTGGCCTGGTTAACAAGGTAGGCGAACGGTTCAAGTCCCCCCTCGGACACCACGAAGGCCCTGAGAATGTGCGAGTCACAGGCTCAGGGCCTCTTCATTTCCGCCTCCGGAACGAGCCGTGACACTCCGCTGATACTTGTGGGGCCGAGCACGACGATCACGTACTCGCGACCAGGGCCGCGAACCAGTCGGCGGCCTCACGTTTGATTGCCGAGTGTCCCCGCCCCCTTGATCCCGAAAGTTCAAGTCCCGCGCCGGCTTCCGATGCTGCGGTGCTGGTTGAGCTCCGGTCGCTCTCGGCGAGCCGGCGCTTGAGCACGGCCGGACTACGACCTCGCGGCCTGATCAGCGCTGGAAAGTGCAGCGCCCCCGTCCTCTCGCCGATGGACGGGGGTGCTCTCGTTCGTACGCAGCGGCCCCAGGCGGTCGGCAGGCGGCGAGCGGCGGGCCGTTCGTGGACCGGACGGGTTACCTGACAGGCCGAGGGACGTTGTCCCTGAAGTGGGCCCCGTCGTTCCCGAGGAGGTTGCCGGGCGGGTTGTAGAGGCACACGACGTACGTGTCGAACCGGCCGGATGCCTGCCTGGTGGCATGCGCGCAGCCCAGCTGGGTTGAGGACTTCCACACCACCTGCGTGAACCAGCCGGTGTCGAAGGAGTACCCGGGCTTGTTGAAGTCGTAGTGCCTGATCCCGTCGTACCAGCCCTTCACGGTGTCAGCGCACGAGGTCACCGTGCCGGAGTTGGCGGTCGAGAAGAAGGACAGCGCCTCCCCGCGGCCGTTCTTGAAAGGTGAGCTGTGGTCGATGGCTCCTTTGTCGGCGTAGTAGGCAGCGGATTTCTTGGCCGCTTCCAGGCCCTCCGGCTCAGTCCACATCGCGGGTACCCCGTGCCGCGCGCGATAGGTGTTGTGCGCCTTGAGGCAGTCCTGCTGGTAGGCGTCATCCGCGGTCTGCCGTGAGGAAGAGCGGACCTTCGCCGATTCAGCGGGGCCGCTCCCGTGGAGAGAGGCGACGGCGTCCCGCGGCAGCGGTTGCGGGCCGTGGGCCTGGCTCTGCGTCGACGCCGAGAGCGGCGGTGTCGCGCTCGCGGGGGTGACGCCGAGGGCGAGAGGGAGTGTCAGTGCCACGGCGGCCGGCAGTGCCCGCGGGGGGAGGGACATGAGAGGACTCCGATCGAACGTGTCGCGCTACGTGATCCTTCAGACGCGGACGGTAGCCGAGCGTGATCGGCCGGTCACACTAGCCGGTCGGTGACATGCGCCTTTCCCCATCGCAGTCGATCCTTGCCGGGCAGCAGTGCGAGATCCCAGCTTGGCGAACTCCCCGTCAACGCCTTTCTGGCAAAGGCGCGAAATCCGCGTGCACCAGGTGATCTCGAACAGCCATTCTTTGCCCATGCATGGGCATCCCACGGAGCCGATCCTCTCCAGCGAACTGCTGGGCTTCCCCCCTGATGCTCGCGTGCTCATCGTCAACTGCGACGACCTGGGCATGAACGAGGCCATCAACGTCGCGGTGATCGACTCGATCGACAAGGGGGTCGCCAGTTCCTGCAGCCTGATGGTCCCCTGCCCGGCCGCGCGGCATGCCATGGTCCGGCTCCGCCGGCGACCGGAGATCCCCTTCGGCATCCACCTCACCCTAGTCTGTGATGCAGCCACCTACCGGTGGGGACCGTTGACCGCACCGGAGATGGCGCGCTCGCTCGTCGACGATCAGGGCCGGCTGTTCGTCGCCACACCCGACGGGCGTGCCGCGCTGCTCGCCCGTGCCCGTCTCGACGAGGTCGAACGCGAGTTCCGGGCACAGATCGACACCGTCCTGGACGCCGGGCTCGCGCCAACACATCTGGACTTCCACTGCCTGGCCGACGGAGGGCGTGACGACATTCTCGACATGACCGTGATGCTGGCCGCCGAGTACGGCCTGGCCGTTCGGGTATGGCTGGAATCGGGGCGGCGCAGGATGCGCGAACAGGGTCTGCCGGTCATCGACAACCCCTTCCTCGACAGCTTCTCCCTTCCCCTGGAGGACAAGACGGCTCGTTACACACGCCTGTTGTGCGAGCTGCCGGCCGGGCTCAGTGAATGGGCGGTGCATCCGAGCCTCGGTACCCCACCGACCCGGGCGATCGACCCTGGGTGGCGCGTACGCCGAACCGATCACGAATTCCTCACCTCGCCCGCCACCCGCGATCTCTTCCGCCAGCAGAACATCACCGTCATCGACTACCGGGTGATCCAGGAGGCCTGGTCCCGTCGCGGGCCTTCTGCCCCAGAAGTGCGGGAAACGAGCGAAGCCGCTTCGGGCAGCGATCGGGACGCCGCAGGGAGAACCCGCTCATGAACGCCCCGTTTCCAAGCAACGATCACGTGGGAGCGGCCCGCGCGAAGCGACTGCGGTATCTCACCGGCCAGACCCCCGGGACAGCCGCCTGACCAGGGGAAGGCCAGCCTGAGAGGTTCACTGACGCGAGGGTGACCACAGGTGAAAACCGGGTGACATTTCGCGTCACTTGCCGCAAGGTGGAGCGCGGTCGATGAGTTTTGTCGGTGGTGTCGGTCAGTCTTTGTATGACCACGACTGCTAGTGCGACCCGAGGCTGGGCCCCAGCCATGACCATCATGTCCGACGACCCCGATCGAGGTATCCGTGTCCAGCCCACAGCTCGACTCACCCGCCACATCCGCGCCCGCCGTTGCGGGCCGCACTCCGCCCGTGATCCGGCTGCTGGTGCTCGCCACCTTCGTGGTCATCCTCAACGAGACGATCATGATCAACGCGATCCCGAAGCTGATGGGCGCGTTGCACATCACCGAGCAGACCGCGCAGTGGCTCTCGACCGCCTTCATGCTGACCATGGCCGCGGTCATCCCGGTCACCGGGTGGTTCCTGCAGCGAGTGTCCACCCGTCGCGCGTACACCACGGCGATGGGTCTGTTCCTGCTCGGCACGGCGTTGGCCGCGGTCGCGCCGACGTTCGAGGTGCTGCTGGGCGCCCGCATCGTCCAGGCGTCCGGGACGGCCGTGATGATGCCGCTGCTGATGACCACGCTGATGCAGGTGGTGCCCGAGGCGGACCGGGGCCGGGTGATGGGCAACGTCACCCTGGCCATCTCGGTCGCGCCCGCGATGGGGCCGGCGGTCTCGGGGGTGATCCTCCAGTTCGGGTCCTGGCGGCTGCTGTTCGCCGTGGTGCTCCCCATCGCCGCAGTGATCGCTTGGGGCGGGCTGAGGCAGCTCCAGAACGTCGGAGAGCCCCGGTTCAGCACCGTCGACTGGTTGAGCGTGGTGACCGCGGCCGCGGGCTTCGGCAGCCTGGTCTACGGGCTCAGCCGGTTCGAGGGCGGTGACGTCCGCCTCGCCGCCGCGATCGTGGCCTTCGGCCTGCTCCTCATCGCCGTCTTCGTCGTCCGCCAGCTGAAGTTGCAGAAGCGCGGTGTGCCGCTGCTGGACCTGCGTACCCTGCGCCACCGCACCTACACGGTCGCACTGATCATGATGTCGGTGGCGTTCATGTCGATGCTCGGCTCGATGATCCTGCTGCCGCTGTACCTGCAGAACATCCGCGGACTCAGCGCCCTGCAGACCGGACTCCTGGTGATGCCGGGCGGCCTCGCGATGGGGCTGCTCGGTCCGACCGTCGGCCGCCTGTTCGACCGGTTCGGCGGCCGGGTCCTGGTCATCCCCGGCGCGATCGGGATCATGGTCGCGCTCGCCGGCTTCACCCAGGTCACGATGACCATGCCGTACTGGC
Organism: Nonomuraea sp. NPDC003804; assembly: GCF_040610675.1. Taxonomy (NCBI): domain Bacteria; kingdom Bacillati; phylum Actinomycetota; class Actinomycetes; order Streptosporangiales; family Streptosporangiaceae; genus Nonomuraea; species Nonomuraea sp. NPDC003804. Next base: position 101,890 of record NZ_JBEXMT010000010.1, on the reverse strand, counting down.
AGCTGCTCGGTCTGCACGCGCTGCTGATGGTGTGTCTGGCCGCGACCTTCACCCCGGTGTTCACGCTCGGGCTCGGCGCGGTTCCCCCGCACCTCTACTCCCACGGCAGCTCGATCCTGAGCACGCTGCAGCAGGTCGCCGCGGCCTTCGGCACCGCGCTCGTGATCACCGTGATGAGCGCGCGAGCCGATGCCCTGAGGTCCGCGGGAGCCCCGGAGGCTCTGGCGACCCTCGACGGCATGCGGCTGGCCTTCATCATCGGCGCGGTGCTGTCCGTGGCCGTGGTCGTCACCGCCCTGCTCCTGCCGGCCCGGGCGAACAACTCCGGCGAACTCGTCGGAGCCGGTCACTGACGCCGGCGTGCCGGCGGTGGAGCGGAACGCCCAGGCGGGCGGACCACCAGCGGCCCTTCCCCCGAAGCTTGTCGATCGTGGTGCCGGAGCAAGGCGAGATCGCCCGGCATCGCCTTGACCGAGCTGACCGAGCTGATCCCGAACGGGACAGGCTCCGCCTCGATGAACGCCCCATCGCCGATCATGGCGTGGGGCGTTCGTGCGGGGACGGCACCTCCAGGCCGCGCAGGACGGTGCCTGCCGTACCAGGTTCCTTGCTCGTCCCCATGTCGCGAAGGAGATGGTCACGTTGACCAGGTACGTGATCGGGCCGGACGTGGCCCTTCGACTGGCCCGCGACGAGGCCGTGATTCCCGATGAGCACCAGATCCTGGCTCCGACGCTGCTTCGCTCACAGCTGCTGTCGCTCCTCTACCAGGCGGTCCGCTGCGGCGAGACGACCAAGAAGGACGCCGCTCGGCAGCTCGACCACGTACGAGGGCTACGGATCCGGCTGCTCGGCGACCGCGTCCTGCAGAGCACGGCGTGGAAGGTCGCCGACCGGCTCGGGTGGTCCGACACGTACGCCGCCGAGTACATAGCCCTGACCCAGCTCCAGGCCGACGCGTTCGTCACGCTCGATGCGGAGCTCGCTCAGGCCGTGCAGGGGCTGGTGACGACGGCGCCCATCGAGGCTCTGTTCTCGTCGAACGCGGTGTGAGCCGCAGCTCGTCGAACGCGGTGTGAGCCGCAGCGCGTCGAACCGGCCTGGTCATGGGCGTCGTGCCGGCATGGGCAGGCGGATCCGCGCGGCCCGCGCGCTGATCGCCCGGAGCTCCCGTGGTCGGTTCGAAGCCTCCTGTCCGTTTCATGACGAGGTCATGGGTGATCGGTGACGCCGTCTCTGGGACGGAGATCGGCGGTTCGGCAGAGTCGACGACACAGGCCGAACGATCACTGAAGAGGACCCACCATGCGAAATCTTGCGAGACTGGCCGCTGTCGGAGCATCCGCCGCCGTGCTTGCCGCGGGCCTGGTGACGCCCGCGCAGGCGGCCGCCACCTCGTGGGCGCCCTGTCCGGCCGAGCGCGGGGTCGACGCGCGGCAGGAGTGCGCCACCCTCCAGGTTCCGATGGACTACCAGGCGCCCGGCGGGCCGACGATCTCGCTGGCGGTGTCGCGGATCAGGACCGCCAAGCCCGGTCTGCGCCATGGCGCCCTGTTGATCATCCCGGGCGGGCCGGGCAGCCCAGGCCTGAACCGGCCGAGCGTGCTGGTCAAGCGGCTGCCCCAGGAGGTGCTCGACCGCTTCGACATCGTCGGGTTCGATCCTCGCGGCGTGGGCAGGAGCTCGCCGGTCTCGTGCGGGCTCGAGTCCAGCGATCTCTCGCTCACCAGGCTCAAGCCGTACCCCGACGCCGACGGCGGCATCGCGGAGAACGTCGCCTGGTCACGCAGGATCGCCGAGGCCTGCGCCCGCAACGGCGGGCCGCTCGTCCGGCACATCAGCACCCGCAACGAGGCCAGGGACATCGACAGGATCCGTACGGCGCTGGGCGAGAGGAAGATCTCCGCCTGGGGCGTCTCCTACGGCACCTACGTGGGCGCCGTGTACGCCACCATGTTCCCCGACCGCACTGACCGGGTCGTCCTGGACAGCAACGACGATCCCGATCCGCGCCGGGTGGCGCGGCAGTGGCTGGCCAACTACGCCGTCGGCGTGGAGGACCGCTTCCCCGACTTCGCCTCCTGGGCCGCGGCCCATGACGGCGACTACGGCCTCGGCACTGACGCCGCCGCGGTTCGCCGCACCTTCCTCGACCTCGCGGCGAAGCTGGACCGCAGCCCCTTGGCGTGGCCAGGCGCCAACCCCGGGCAGCTGAACGGCAACCTGCTGCGGGAGATCATGCTCAACGCGCTCTACTCCGACGCGAACTTCCCCATGCTGGCCGGACTCATGCGCGCCGCTCTGACCACCCCGGACGAGCTGCCCCCGCCGAACACGCCGTCCCCCGAGGCCCTGCAGAACACCGCCGCCCACGCCGGCGCGACCATGTGCAACGACGTCGAGTGGCCGGACTCGGTGGCCCAGCACGAGCGTCAGGTGTCGCGCGACCGGGCCGCCCACCCGCTGACCGCGGGCATGCCGGTCAACATGGGGCCGTGCGCGTACTGGCCCGTCAAGCCCGCCGAGCGGCCCGTGCGGGTCAGCTCGCGCGGACCGGCCAACGTGCTGCTCATCCAGAACCTGCGTGACCCGTCGACGCCGTACAGCGGTGCGCTGAAGATGCGCCAGGCGCTCGGGCAGCGCGCCCGCATGGTCAGCGTCGACTCCGGCGGCCACGGCGTCTACCTCGCCAACGGCAACGCCTGCGGCGACCAGGCCGTGACCGGGTTCCTGACCACCGGGGTGCTGCCGGACCGCGACAAGGACTGCTAGGAATCTCCCCGATCGTGGGTGCGGGCCCGCCCGCGAACATGCCGCGACGCCCGCCCGCGCTCCCGGGCCGAAGAGTGGCGTACGGGCGGGGCGCGGGTTCATGACGGGCTACGGGCGGGGGTGCAGCCTGACGGGTAACGGGCGGGGGTGCGGGATCCTGACGGGTCTTGATACGTTTCCTACGGGTGCGCCGGGAAGTCTGGTCGGCATTTTCAGGTCATGCGGCTGAAGGGCTGACACATGCGCGCTGATGATCTCACTGTCACGTTCCCGGCCGCCTGCCCGGCGCCGGCGGGCCGGGCGAGCCGCGCATGGCGGTGACCGCCTGGCTGGCGGTGGCGGTCTTCCTGGGCGCCTACGCGCTGATCGCCACCGAGAAGATCCACCGCGTCGCGGCCGCGCTCGGCGGAGCGGGGATCATGCTGCTGGTCCACGCCACCGACGCCGAGGCCGCGTTCTTCTCCGAGTCGACCGGGATCGACTGGAACGTCATCTTCCTGCTGCTCGGCATGATGGTCATCGTCGGGGTGCTGAAGCAGACTGGGGCCTTCGAGTACCTGGCCATCTGGGCGGCCAAGAGGGCACGCGGCCGGCCGTTCCGGCTCATGGTCCTGCTCATCCTGATCACGGCGGGCGCCTCGGCGCTGCTCGACAACGTCACGACGGTGCTGCTGATCGCGCCGGTGACGCTCCTGGTCTGTGAACGGCTGGCGCTGCCGGTGGCGCCGTTCCTGATCGTCGAGGCGATGGCGTCCAACATCGGGGGTACGGCGACGCTGGTGGGCGATCCGCCGAACATCATCATCGCCAGCAGAGGCGGGCTGACCTTCAACGACTTCCTCGTCCACCTGGCGCCGTTCATCGTGGTGCTGCTGGTGGTGTTCGTCGGGGTGTGCCGGTTGCTGTTCCGCGAGTCCTTCTCCTACGACCCGGAACGCGCCGCCGAGATCATGAGCCTGAACGAGCGTGCGGCGATCAGGGACCGGCGGCTGCTCTGGCAGTCGCTCGCCGTCCTGGCCGTGGTGATGGTGGTCTTCGTGCTGCACCTGTACGAGCCGTCGGTGGTGGCCGTTCTCGGCGCGGGTGTCCTGGTGGCCGCCACCAAGGTGACCACGTCGGAGGCGCTGGACGAGGTCGAGTGGCCCACGCTGGTGTTCTTCGCCGGGCTGTTCGTCATGGTCGGCGCGCTGGTGCACACCGGGGTCGTCGCGCAGATCTCGCGGCTGGCCGTCGAGGCCACCCAGGGACAGCTCGGGCCGGCGACGATGGTGCTGCTGTGGGCCTCGGCGGCGCTGTCGGCCATCGTGGACAACATCCCCTACGTGGCCACGATGAGCCCGATCGTCGAGCAACTCGTCAACGCCAACGGCGGCGAGGGCGGTCAGGTCCTGTGGTGGGCGCTGGCGCTCGGCGCCGACCTGGGCGGCAACGCGACCGCGGTGGGCGCCGCGGCCAACGTCGTGGTGGTGGGCATCGCCGCCCGCAACGGCACCCCGATCAGTTTCTGGCAGTTCACGCGCTACGGCCTGGTGGTCACGGTCGTGTCGATCGTTCTCGCCACGCCGTACCTGTGGTTGCGCTACCTCATGTGACCGTCCTGGCCGGTCCTGATCCACGGCCCTGCTGCGCGTTACGCTGACGGCATGCGAGCGCGCGACCTTGCCGGCGACTTCCCCACGGTCACCCTCGACACCCCCGCCATCGAGGCCGCCCGCCTGCTGGCCGACCGCGACCTGCCGGGGTTGATCGTCCTCGACGAGAGCGGCCGCCCGTTCACCATCCTGCCCGGCACGCAGGTGCTGCTGCTGGCCGTACCGCGCTACTGCCAGGACGACCCGGCGCTGGCTCGCGTGGTGGACGAGGCGCATGCCGACCTGTTCCTGCGCCGGCTGGGCGACCGGACGGTCCGCGCGTGCCTACCCGAACGGCAGCGTGAGCTGCCGATCGCCGAAGGGAAGGCGACGGTGCTGGAGATGGCCGCGCTGATGGCCCGCACCCGCAGCCCCCTGGTCGCGGTGGTGGACGACGGCAGGCTGCTGGGTGCCGTCACCCTGCAGGCCCTGCTCGACCACACGCTGGCCTAGCAGCCGAGACAACGCGGGAGTACCGGCCCCTCGCCGCGATGCCGCCTCCTGCGGTGTGCGGGCTACGGGAGAAGCACGGAGGTCAGGGCCGTGGACAGGGCTTCGAGGGCGGCCGGGTAGGCGCGTTCGGACGACGCCGCGAAGCCGATCAGCAGGCCGGCCGGGGAGCCGGCGGGGTCGTGGTGGAGTTCGGTGAGTCCGCGGAGCGCGAGGCCGTGGGCGGCGCAGTGGTCCAGGACTTCCCGCTCAGTGGGGCCGTGGTCAGGGAGGGTGACGAGGGTGTGGAGCCCCGCCGGTACGCCGTGGGCGGTGAGGCCCGGGATCGCGGCGACGCGGTCGAGCAGGAGCGCGCGGCGGCGGGCGTAGCGCAGGCGGGCGGCGCGGATGTGGCGGTCGTAGGCGTAGGTGGCGATCAGGTCGGCGAGGACGAGCTGGTTGAGGGTCTCGGTGTACTGGTCGGCTTCCCGCTTGGCCAGCACGACCTCCTGGAGGAGGTGGGGCGGCAGCACCATCCAGGCCAGCCGGAGCGCGGGGGCGAGGGTCTTGGAGGCGGTGCCGCAGTAGACGGTGTGGTCGGGGGCCAGCCCCTGGAGCGCGCCGACGGGCTGGCGGTCGTAGCGGAACTCTCCGTCGTAGTCGTCCTCGATCAGGAGGCCGCCGGTGTCGCGGGCCCACGCGTAGAGCGCCTGGCGGCGGCTGGAGTGCAGCGGGACGCCGGTCGGGTAGTGGTGGGCCGGGGTGAGGAACACCGCAGCGGTGTCCGGCACCAGCGCGTCGGCGCGGGCGCCGTGCGCGTCGACCGGCAGAGGGACGGTGGCCAGCCCGGCGCGCCGGACCACGTTCCTGAAGTGGTTGTGGCCGGGGTCCTCGACGGCCGCGGTCGTGGCGTGGCGCGCGGCCAGCACGGCGCCGAGCAGGGTCACGCTCTGGTAGTAGCCGGAGGTGATGACGATGTGGTCGGGGGAGGCGATGACGCCACGCGTGCGGCCGAGGTAGTCGGCGAGCGCGCGCCGTAGCGCGATGTCGCCCTGCGGGTCGCCGGACGCGAAGATCTCAGGCGGGCCGCCGGTGAGGACCCGGCGGGTGGAGGCGAGCCAGGCGCGGGTGGGGAAGGCGCTGATGTCGGGCAGGCCGGGACGCAGGTCGTGGCGGGGAGGCGGCGGCGCGGACGCGGGCCGCGGGGCGGCCGGGGCGCGCGCCGGCAGCTCGGCCACCGTGGTGGCGGACCCGGGGCGGGTGACCAGGAAGCCCTCCTCGACCAGCTGGTCGTAGGCGGCGGTGACGGTGCCGCGCGAGAGGCCGAGTTCACGGGCCAGCCCCCGGGTGGACGGCATGCGGGTGCCCGCGGGCAGCCGTCCCTCCCGGATGGCCGAGCGCAGGGCGGACTCCAGGCCGGCGCGCCGTCCGGTGCCGGTCTCGACGCGGAGATACAGGTCGATCCCCGAACTGGTCCAAGAAAGTGGCACAGGACTGGATCTTATCTGTAGTCCGGTTGCTTCCTAGGCTCTGAGCTGACAGCCCGGGACGCGGCGGGCACCAGCGTGCCGGGCGACGACACCGCCTCGAAGGGATGCCCGCCTTGACAGTGATCGCGCACCTCAGCGACACGCACATCGACGACGGCGAGCGCAGCCTCGAACGCGCCGCGGCCGTCATGAGCTACCTCGAAGACCTTCCCTACGACCTGGACGCCGTCCTGATCACCGGGGACATCGCCGACCACGGCCTGCCCGCCGAGTACGAGCGCGCCCGGCGGCTGTTCGCCTCGCGGCACCCGGTCCTGGTGTGCCCGGGCAACCACGACGACCGCGCCGCGTTCCGCGAGCACCTGCTCCAGCGGCCCGCGTCGACCGCGCCGATCAACCAGTCGCTCCGTGTCGGCGACGCCGTCGTCGCGCTCTGCGACTCCTCGGTGCCGGGCAAGGACGAGGGCTTCCTGGAGGACGAGACCCTCTCATGGCTGGAGCGCCTGCTCGCCGACACACCGAGGACGGTGCCGGTGCTGGTCGGCTTCCACCACCCGCCGGCCCTGCTGCACGACCCCTTCATCGACGGCCTCCGCCAGTTCGGCGCCGAACGGCTGGCGGCGCTCGCGGACCGCCACGACAACATCATGGCCTTCCTCTCAGGGCACGCGCACACGGCGGCGGCGACCACCTTCGCCGGTCGGCCCCTGCTGGTGGCACCGGGTGTGGTGTCCACCCTCCGGCTGCCATGGGAGCGGCGGGCCCGTCCCGATGACCACGTCCACCTCGACCAGCCGCCCGCGCTCGCCTTCCACATCCTCGACGACGAGGGGCGACTGACCACCCATTACCGCAATGTCGGCTAAGTTGGTGATCTTCGACAACGACGGCGTGCTGGTCGACAGCGAGCCCACGGCACATCGGGTGATGTCCGCCTACCTCACCGAGCTGGGGTACCCGATGACCGTGGACGAGTCCCTGCACCACTTCCTGGGCAACGCCGGGCGCAACGTCCACCAGGTGATCGCCGACCGCTACGGAGGAGTCCTGCCGGAGGACTTCACCGCCCGCTGCCACGAGCGCGTCTTCGTCGCCTTCCAGGAGGGCGTGGCCGCCGTGCCGGGCGCGGCCGAGGTGCTCGCGGAACTGCGCCGGCGCGGCGTCCCGTACTGCCTGGCCTCCTCGTCGGACCACGCCTGGATCGACCTCACCCTCGATCGGGCGGGGCTGCGCGACCTGCTTCCCGCCGAGGCCGTCTTCAGCGCCCAGGACGTCGGCGGCGTGGGCAAGCCGGCGCCCGACGTCTTCCTGCACGCGGCGGCGACGCTCGGCGTCGCCCCTGACGACTGCCTGGTGGTCGAGGACAGCCCCAACGGGGTCCTGGCCGCCCGTACGGCAGGCATGGACGTGCTCGGATACACGGCGCTGACCCCCGCGCAACGGCTCGTCGACGCCGGGGCGACCGGGCTGGTCTCCCGCCTGCCCGAACTCCTCGACCATCTCTGACACCTGCCAAGAAGGGCGGCCTGGCCCGACCCGGCTCCCGGAGGCGACCGCTCACGAAGGCCCGACCCGGCTCCCGGAGGCGACGGCCCGCGAAGGCCGGGCCCGGTTCCCTGGAGGCGGCCGGGCTCGGCCCGGTCCTGCCACAGCCCGAGAGAGACACACGACGAAGGCGAATCCGCGGGCGAAGGGGCGGGCGCGGGCCCGGAGGAAGATGCGGACGCCGATCGCGGGCGCGCAGGCGCGGGCCCAGCGGAAGACGGGGGCACAGGCCCAGGAAGGCACGGGCGCAGGCGCGGGCCCAGAGGAAGGCGCGGTTCGCCGACCAGGACGGGGCCGCCGGGCCAGGACGGACGGGTGGAGCCGGATGCCCGGGATAGCCTTCGGGCGGCCTGGGCAGCAGGTGGGCATGACTGGGATGACAATACAAAGCACCGCGTTCAAGGATCACGGGGAGATCCCGCGCAACCACTCCCGCGCGGCCGGCGACGTCTCCCCCCAGCTCCAGTGGTCGGGCGTGCCGGACGACACGGCCGAGCTGGCGCTGGTGTGCGACGACCCCGACGCCCCGAGCGGCACCTTCATCCACTGGCTGGTCGCCGGCATTCCACCGGGAACCACCGGGCTGGACGCCGGCGCCGACCTGAAGCAGTACGCCGTGGGACGCAACGACTTCGGCGAGCCGGGGTACGGCGGGCCGCACCCGCCTTCGGGCGGCAGCCGGCACCGCTACTTCTTCCGCGTCTACGCCCTGTCGGCCCCGACGAACCTGGCGGACGGGTTTGACTTCGAGGAGCTCAAGCGGCGGATCAATGCCACCACGCTGGCGGCCGGAACCCTGGTCGGGACCTACGCTCGGTGACCAGGACCCTGGTGCGGGCCGTCCAGGAGGCAGGGGTGCGCGACCCGCGCCTGCTGGAGGCCGTGCGCGCCACCCCGCGCAAGGGGTTCGTGCCGCCGGAGTTCGCCGCGCGGGCCGAGCGGGACGAGCCGATCCCGATCGGGCACGACCAGCCGACCTCGCAGCCGACGCTGATCGCCCGGATGGTCGAGGCCCTGCGGCTGTCGGAGACCGACAGGGTCCTGGAGATCGGGACGGGATACGGCTACCAGACGGCCCTGCTGGCGCGGCTGGCCCGGCAGGTGTACTCCGTCGAGCGTCATGCGGACCTGGCGGCGCACGCCAGGGCCAATCTCGGGTCGGCGGGTGTGCGCAACGCCGAGATCGTGGTGGGCGACGGCAGTCTGGGCCTGGCGGAGCACGCGCCCTTCGACGCCGTCGTCGTCTCCGCGACGGCGCGCCAGGTGCCTGCCGCCCTGGCCGCGCAGGTCGCCGAGGGGGGCAGGCTGGTCATGCCGATCCGCACGCGGGAGGCCGACATGGTCACCCTGTTCGTCAAGCGGCACGGCCGCCTGAGACAGCAACGCCTGCTGCTGCCCGCCTGCTTCGTGCCGCTGGTCCAGCCGGGGACCGACCGGTAGTCCCTTCCCGCCGCCGGCCCGGCCAGGAGCCCATCCCCGCCGCCGACCCCGCCAGGAGCCCCTTCCTGCCGCCGGCCCCGCCAGGAGCCGACCGGTTGCCCCTTCCCGCCGGGCCGTCGTGTCACTCACGCGTCGCGCCCGCGCAGGAGCAGGCCGCCGGTCAGCAGCGCCGCGGCGGCCCACGCGGCGAGGACGCCGAGGCCGGCCCACGGACTGAGAGGCAGGCTGTCGAGGTGGACGGTGGCCTGGACGGCGAGCCCCGCGTTCATCGGCGAGATCCGCCACAGCAGCCGCTGCCAGTCCGGGTCGTTGATCAGGAAGGGGACGGCCGCCAGCACGTACAGCAGGCCGAACAGCACCCCCATGGCCGTCGCCGAGTCCCGTACGGCGGTCGCGACGCCCAGGCTGAGCAGGGCGATCAGGGCCAGGTAGAGCACCGAGCCGGCCGCCGCGCGCAACGTCGGGCCGTCGGCGAGCGACAGGGGCGGGAAGCCGTTCGCCGGGGTGAAGCCGTTGCCCGGCAGGATGAGCCGGCCGGCCGTCAGGGAGCCCAGGACGGCGACGGCACCGGCGGCCAGCGTCACGCCGGTGAGGACGACCGCCTTGGCGGCCAAGACGGTGACCCGGCGCGGCATCGCCGCCAGCGTGACGCGGATCAGGCCGGTGCCGTACTCGCCGGTGATCGTCAGGACGGTCAGGATGGCGACGACCGCCTGGCCCGCCTGGACCCCGATGAGGCTGAGCTTGGTGACGTCGTCGGTGCATCCCGTCGCCTGGCAGGACACGGTGGCCGCCGCCGCCGCGCTCAGCGCCGGGGTCAGCGCGACGAGGGCGAGCACCAGCCAGGCGGGACCCGCCAGGGTGCGCAGCTTGGTCCATTCGGCGTGCAGTGCCTGCCTCATGCGTCCCTCCGGCGCAGCCGGACTGCGGCCAGGCTGAGCGCGAGCGCGGCGTAGCCACAGGACACGGCGAGACCGGCCCAGGGTGGCAGCGGGTAGTAGCCGGCCTGCGGCGAGATGTTGCCGACCACGTGCGCGTACTCGGGAAGGCTCTGCTGGATCGCGAAGCCGGCGGCCGGAGTGAGTCGCATCAGCCACTGCGTCGCGCCCAGGGGCAGGACGGAGGACGTCGCGAGGATGTGCGGAAGGACGATCGCCGCGAGGGCGACGGTGACCGCCGCGGCGCTGCGCCGGAACAGCGCGCCCAGGGCGAGCGCGAAGACGGCGACGACGGCGAGCAGCGCCGCGATGCCCGCGACGACGCGCACCTCGGTGAGCACGGGCACCGGAAGGACGTAGTTGCCGTTGCCGCGCAGGACGCGCGTGCCGATCAGGACCGTCGCCGTGGCGGCGGCCAGCCCGGCCGCGAACGTCGCCACGGCGATCACCACGGCCTTCGCCGCCAGCACCCCGCCGCGCCGCGGGACGGCGATCAGCGTGGTGCGGATCAGCCCCCTGCGGTACTCGCCGGTGACGAACAGCACCGCCACCACGACCACCCCGATCAGCCCGGCCAGCACGCCGGACAGGGTGCTCTCGATGGTCCTGCCCTCGTCGCTCGGGCCGATGTCGCCGACGCCGGTCACGCTGACCGTGCCGCCGGACCGCTCGACCCTGCCCGGATGGTGCGGCTTGCCGTCGGGCCCCACGGTGACGCCGATGTCGTCGTGGCTCCACGCGCCGCCCGCCGTACCGTCCACGCCGACCTGGTCGAAGACGGCGGTGGCCTCGGAGAAGCGCGCCGCTGTGATGCTGCCGCCGAAGTCGCCCCGCGTCGTCGTGACCGCGCCGGGGGAGGTGGCGAAGATCCCGACGCGCACCGTGTCCGGCAGCCCGGTCAGGGTGACCGTGCCGACCGTGGTCCACCGCCGTCCGTCGGCCGACTCGTAGCCGGTGAGGGAGTCGCCGGTCCTGGTGAGCCGCAGCCAGCGCGGCGACTCCTTCGAGACGCCGACAGGACGTCCTGCGACGTCGTGCACGAAGTCGTGCTGCATCCGGACGCCGTGCTCGGCCGTGACCATCACCGCCGCGTAGGTGGAGCCCTGGCGCGTGCTCTCCTTGACGATGACCCCGGCCTTCGCCCACGGCGTCAGTCCGGCGGCCTCCTTCCTGACCCCCGGCGTGACGTCCGGCAGGCGGATCCTGCCGCTCAACGAGGTCACGCGGGCGGTGATGCTGCCGTCGCCCGCGAGCGACCGGTGCACGAAGAAGAACCTGTCGTTCACCGCCTGGCCCTCGGGCCCCAGCGGCGGCTCGGGGCAGGGCACCTCGACCGGGCCCGCGCTGCACGACGTGTGGCTGCCCGACGCCGCCAGCAGCCCCAGCAGCGCGGTGACCAGCGCCGCCACCACCAGGCCGACCACCCAGCCGCGGACGGTGCGGAACTTGGTCCATTCCGCGCGCAGCACGCTCATCGCGCCGCCCCCCTGAACTCCACGGTGTCCCTGGTCAGCTCCATGTAGGCCTCCTCCAGCGTCGCTCGGTGCGCCGCCACCTCGGAGAACGGCACGCCGTCCCGGCCGAGCAGCGCCACGACCCGCTCGGCGGCCAGCCCGGAGACGGTGAGCGTGTCGCGGCCGGTGGCGGCCACCGCGGCGCCGCCCTCCCTGGCCAGCGTCCGCATCGCTTCGGAAAGTGCCGAGGTGCGCAGCGTGACCCGGTCACGGGAGGCGGCCGCGATCAGCTCGGCCGTACCGGTGTCGGCCACGACCCTGCCGCGGCCCACCACCACGAGATGGTCGGCGGTGTCCTCCAGCTCGCTCATCAGATGGCTGGAGACCAGTACGGCGCGCCCCTCGGCGGCCAGCGACCGCAGCAGGCCGCGGATCCACACGATGCCCTCCGGGTCGAGGCCGTTGACCGGCTCGTCGAGCATGAGCACCGGCGGGTCGCCCAGCAGCGCCGCGGCGATCCCCAGCCGCTGGCGCATGCCCAGCGAGAACCCGCCCGCCCTGCGCCGCGCCGCCGACGCCAGCCCGACCAGCTCCAGCACCTCGTCGACCCGACGCGCGCCCATGCCCTGCGAGTGGGCCAGCCACAGCAGATGGTTGCGCGCGGTCCGGCTGGGCTGCAGCGCCCCGGCGTCCAGCAGCGCGCCCACGTGGCGCAGCGGGTGCCGCAGGCTCCGGTACGGCCGGCCGCCGACCAGCGCGTGACCCTCGTCGGCCGCGTCCAGGCCGAGGACCACCCGCATCGTGGTGGACTTCCCCGCGCCGTTCGGGCCGACGAACCCGGTGACCTGGCCCGGCCGTACGGTGAAGGACATCCCGTCCAGCGCCATGGTCCGGCCGAACCGCTTGCGCAGCCCGGCGACCTCGATCGTTGCTCGCATGCTGGGAGATTAGGCAGCGGCGGCGGTGCGAGTCGTCACGCCGCCGAGCGATCTTCCCCGTCGCTGGGCCGAGCGACAGCGGGTCCCTCACACGAGGGATGCCATCGACCCGGCCTGCGGCGACAATGACCTGTGTGGTTCGGGCATGGGTGCATCGCAGGGTCACGGAGTTTCCGCACGCGTTCATCGTGGCCGGCGCGCTGCTGACGCTCGTCGGGGTGGCCGAGTCGATCCTGCGTGCCCGCGGCCTGACCGCCGACCGGCCGGCCGGGTTACCGGTGTTCATCCTGCTCGGCCTGGCCACCACGCTGCCGCTGACGCTGCTGCGGGCGCAGCCGGCCGTGGCCGCCGTCGTCGTCTCCGGCACGGCGGTGCTGTCGCTGACGGCCTTCGAGACCCTGACCGTGGCGGGGGCGTGCGCGCAGCTGGTCGCGGGCTTCCGGCTCGGGCGCGGCGACGGGCGGCGGTGGCTCGCGCTCGTGCTGGCCGCGCCGTTCCCGCTGCTGGCCCTGCTCGGCACCGGCGCGGTCAGCGACGTCGCACCCGCGCGGGGCGCGCTTGAGGCGGGCGCACTCGGGACGGGCGGACTCGCGCCAGGCGGGCCAGGCGGGCTCGGGACGGACGGGCTCGGGACAGGCGGACTCACGTCAGGCGGGACGGGCGGGCTCGGGACGGACGGGCTCGGGACAGGCGGACTCACGTCAGGCGGGACGGGCGGGCTCGGGACAGACGGGCTCGTGTCTGGCGGGCTTGTGTCCGGCGGGTTCGGGCTGCACGACGCTGCGGGCATGTCCGCCGGCGGCTACCCGTACCTGCTCGTCCTGCTGCTGGCCTGTCTGGCCCCGGCGGCGGCCCTGGCCGGCGTCGCCTGGCGGGCGCGCGGCGACGCGCGTGAGAGCGGCGCCGCCCGGCAGGCCATCGCCGACACCCTGCTGGAGCACACGGCGCGCGGCGAGCGCGCGCGGATCGCACGCGAGCTGCACGACGTCGTCGCCCACCACATCTCCCTGGTCGCCGTGCAGGCGGAGACCGCGCGGCTGGCCACCCCCGGCATGCCGGCCGCGGGTGCCGAACGGCTCTCGGCGATCGGCGACACCGCCAGAGCCGCGCTGACCGAGATGCGGCGGCTGCTGGGCGTGCTGCGCGAGGACGCCGAGACCACCTCGGCGGACTGGCACCCCCAGCCGGGCCTGCGCCTGTCCGAGCTCAACGAGCTGGTCGACGAGTCGCGGCAGGCGTCAGGGACGGCCACCCGCCTCATCCTGCGCGGGGACCCGGTCGAGCTCGATCCCGGCGTCGAACTCGCCGCCTACCGCATCATCCAGGAGGCCCTCACCAACGCCAGGCGACACGCGGCGGGCGCCGCCGTCGACGTGGAGCTGCGCTACACCGGCCAGGGCGTGCTCGTGCGCGTCCGCGACAACGGGCCAGGCCCGTCACCGGACGCGCCGGCCGCCGGCCACGGGCTGTCCGGCATGCGCGAGCGCGCGGCGGCCGTCGGCGGCGAACTGTCCACCGGCCCCGCCCCGGGCGGCGGCTTCCTCGTCGAGGCCCGCCTGCCGGGCAGAACGGTGGTCGGCCGGTGAGCGCGCCACCGAGCAGCGAGCCGTGCGGACGGAAAAGATCGGTGGCCGGCTAGTGAGCGCGGCACCAAGCAGCGAGCAAGGCCGACGGAGAAGATCGGCGACCAGTCAATGAGCGTGGCACGAAGCATGCCGGGAAAGGGGACGACCGGCCCATGAACACGGTGCGGATCGTCGTGGCCGACGACCATCCGGTGGTGCGCACCGGATTCGCCGAGCTGCTCGGCACCCAACCCGACTTCACCGTGGTCGGCACCGCCGGCGACGGCGCCGAGGCCGTACGGCTCTGCCGCGAGCTCTCCCCCGACGTCGTCCTGATGGACGTGCGCATGCCGGGCACGAACGGCATCGACGCCACCAGGCGGCTGGCCGGCGACGGCGGGCCGCGTGTCCTCATCCTGACGACCTTCGACCTGGACGAGTACGTCTACGACGCGCTGCGTGCCGGCGCCAGCGGGTTCCTGCTCAAGGACGTCACCGCCGAACGGCTCTTCGACGCCGTGCGTGTCGTCGCCGGCGGCGAGGCCCTGCTCGCCCCCACCGTGACCCGCCGCCTGATCAGCGAGTTCGCCCAGCTGCACCGCCGGACCGAGACCGCCGCGCTCTCCGCGCTGACCCCTCGCGAGACGCAGGTTCTCCGGCTCATCGCGGAAGGACTGTCCAACCCGGAGATCGCCGGCCGGCTGACCGTGACGGAGGAGACGGTCAAGACGCACGTCAGCCGCGTGCTGAACAAGCTCGGCCTGCGTGACAGGACCCAGGCCGTGGTGGCCGCCTACGAGACCGGCCTGGTCGTCCCCGGCCGCCGCCCCTGACCCGGCCGACCTGGCCCATCCGGCCGCCGGCCCTGACCCCGCTCATCCGGCGCGCGGATCCCAGGAGAACGGACCTCTGACGTCTTCGCCGTGCTCACGCCAGGATCATCCCCGGCATGCCGGGCCGTCCGCCGGCGTGAATCGGACCTCTCACCTGGCCCGTCACCGGACGGCCTGGAGCTGACCGATCTCGAGACGATGAGCGTGGTCAGCCTGGCCGGCCGGCCAGCGGGCCTCTGTCGTTGACGGCGGCGTGGGTGAAGGCGCCGACCCGGGCGGTGGCGCCGGTGGTACGCCAGATCCGCCCCCATTCGAACGCCGGCCGCGCCCACGAGGGGAGGTCACCCGGCGCGAAGGAAGCAGTTTGACGCGCCTCGAAGGCAGCCCGCCGCACGCCCGGCCGTGTCAGGGGTTGTTCAGGTAGGCGAGGACGGCGAGGACCCGGCGGTTGTTGGTGTCGTCGTCGGTGATGCCGAGTTTGCCGAACATGGAGGTGGTGTACTTGCTGATGGCGCTTTCGCTGAGGAAGAGCCGCTGGCCGATGGCCTGATTGGACAACCCCTCGGCCATCAGGCCGAGCACGGCGTGTTCGCGTTCGGTGAGCCCTCCGAGTCGCCGGTCCGAGGACCCGCTGGACAGCAGCTTGGTGATGACGGCCGGGTCCATGGCGGTCCCTCCGCCGGCGACGCGCTCCAGGGCGTCGATGAACTGGTCGGCGTCGAACACGCTGTCCTTGAGGAAATAGCCGACGCCGCCGGAGCCGTCGGCCAGGAGTTCGCGGGCATACAGCTGTTCGACGTGCTGGGAAAGGATCAGGACCGGCAGTCCGGGCACTTCGCGGCGGGCGGCGAGAGCCGCCCGCAGGCCCTCGTCCGACTGGGTCGGCGGCATGCGAACGTCGACGACGGCAACGTCCGGCCGCCACGTCAGCAACGCGTCGAGCGTCTCAGGTCCGGTGGTCGCGGTCGCCACCACCTGGTGTCCGTACGCCTCGAGGAGGCGGATGATCCCGTCGCGCAGGAGGTAGAGGTCTTCGGCTACAACGATTCGCATGGGACCACCATCCTCACACGGGTCGGACCGCCCGCCGGACTGGTGATCTCCACGGTGCCGTCGAAGACCGACAGCCTGCGGCGCAGTCCCGCGAGCCCGCCGTCGGCTCGCACGCTCACCCCGCCCCTGCCGTCGTCCTCGACCTCGACGGCGATGCCGGTGTCGTCGCGGACGACGGAGATCCGCGCCCGGGTCGCGCGGGCATGCTTGGCCGCGTTGGTCAGCAGTTCGGCCACGCCGAAGTACAGGGCGGACTCGATCGGCGGGTCCAGGCGTAGCCGGACGTCGGCGCTGACGGTCGCCTCGAGCGGGCTGTCCAGGGCGAGAGCGCGGACGGCGTCGACGAGCCCCCGCTCGTTCAGCACCGGCGGGCTGATGCCCCTGACCAGTTCGCGCAGCTCGGTGAGGGACGTGGTCGCGCCGGCTCGCGCTTGTCGCAGCAGCGCCTTGGCCTGGTCGGGATCGGTCTCCATCAGCTTCTCCGCGGTCGCCAGGGACATACCGAGCGCGACCAGGCGGGCCTGCGCTCCGTCGTGCAGGTCCCGCTCGATCCGGCGGATCTCGGCGGCCTGCGCGACCGTGGTGTCCGCGCGCTGGGCCGTCAGCTCATCCACCCGCTCGGCCATCGTCATCGCGGGCGACGGGCCCAGGAAGCGGACGGCTACCGGCTCGGCGGACCGCCAGGCGTACGAGGCGCCGCCGATCGCCACGGCCAGTCCGAGCACCCCGATCAGGCGCGCGAAGAACGCCGGCTGGGACAGCCCGAGGATCGCCGCCGCGAGTCCGGCCGGCGGGATCGCGCAGATCAGGCCCACGGTGACCGGTGCGATCGCCGTGAACCGCAGGTCACGCCAGGTGGCGGGATCGCGCCACCTGGTCCGCCATTGCTGGTCCATGCGGGCGTCCCGGCTGGTGCGCTCGTAGGAGTACCCGTTCCACCAGTACCCGGTCGACATCTGTGTCACGGCCCCGGGCTGCCGGTATCCGCCGGGGATGACAGTGCCCGTCCACTTTGCGACGAGGGAGCGGAACATCCGGCAGACCGGGCGGGACAGGGCGAGCGTGCCGATACACGCCCACAGGAACGGCACTGTCCCCGACCACGGGTCTCCGTCCCACCACCAGATCCACACCGCCACGGCAGCGGCCCACACGGCCGGGACCAGCATGGCGACGGCCGCCACGACGCATGCTCGCCCGAACCCCACACAGGCACTCACCACCCACGACACCAGCTGTCGCATGATTCCCCTTCTCACTCCGGCACCCCGACTCACCAGCACCAGGACCGCGGCATCCGCGGTACCCGCAGCGGGCTGGTGTCTGCACAGTGCACCGCACGGAGTCTGACACCCCCCGGATCGGCGCTGAAGTGGGGCTGGACCCACCAACCCGTACGTCCAGGCGCATACCGCCCCTCCTGTCGCGCTCCCTAACGTCGGCACCACGCCAGCCGACGCAAGGTCGGCACCACGCGAGCCGACGCAAGGGGAGAAAGCGATATGGAAACCACCAACCGCACCACGGCCGAGACGGCCCGCCCCGACCGTCCGCAGGCCCGACGGGCCTTCGCCACGGCGAGGATCCTCGTCGCGGCCTACGGCGCGCTCAGCGCCGCGGTCCTCGTCACGGTCGCCGTACTCGCGACCACCGGACACGCGGTGACCTCGTTCATGTGGGGCCGGTCAGCCGGAGTGCTCGCGAGCGCCGCGGTGGCCTACTGGCTGACCGTCCTCGCCGCGCGGGGAGCACGATGGGCCTATCTCCGTATGCGCGTCATCACGGTCATCATGCCGATCGCGATCATCGCCATCGACATGATCCCCGGAATGCTCCCGGCGTGGTTCGTCATGACGCAGGCCGTCTGCGCCCTCCCCGTCGCCGCGGCCGCATTCGTCGTCAACGGATCCCGGCTGTGCGCCGCCTTCCCCAAGACACGCTGCCCCCCTCGGTTCCCGCACGCTCCCTGCCCCGTCTCCAGCACCCGGTCGGCCGAACGGTGCGTCAATCGCGGCCCGGCGGATCCGCGGCGTCCCGACCGGTGGCGTGATCAGTAGGCCCCGGGGTTGAGCTCCTTCAGGACGGCCTGCCCCGCCGCGCGATGCTCGGCGGCCGCGGCCGGATCCGTCCCGTCGAGCACGACCGCGATCCCCTCGTGGGCCAGCGCCTCCGCGTACCGGTTGCCCAGTCTCGGGGCCAGCTCCAGCGCCTGCCGGTGCAGCCGCAGGGCCTCCTCGGGCAGGCCCGCCAGCCGGCAGGTCTCGGCGTAGCCGTTGAGGAAGCGGATCTTCCAGTGTTCCTCGAAGAGTTCGTCCAGCAGCGCGAACGCCTCCCGATGGCTGGCCAGCGCCTCCTCGTACCGGCCCATCTGCCGCAGCGCGACGCCCAGGCAGTTGAGGCACCAGGCCTCGTTGTGCTTGTGCCCGTCCTCGCGGGCCAGCGTCAGCGCCTCCCGCAGGTGCCTCACCGCTTCGCCGGGTTCCTCGGGGGCGACCGCCACGCCGAGGGTGATCCGGGCCGTCAGCGGGGATGCCGACGCGGGGTCGGTGTGCGGGATGTCCAGCGCCTGCCGGGCCAGCCGCGCCGCCTCCTCGCGGTGTCCCAGCTGCAGCATCGCCCAGGACTCGCACGCGGTCGCGTGGGCCGCGCCCATCGGGCAGTCGGCCGCCGTGTACAGCCTTCCCGCCAGCCGGAAGAGTTCGAGCGGCTCCTCGACGTACCCCTCGTCCCACCGCAGATAGGCACGGCGCATGGCCAGCTCGGCCTCGAACCGGGCGTCCCCCGTCCGGGACACCAGCGGTGCCGCCGCCTCGTACGCGGCCTCGGCCTCCGCCATCCGGCCCGCGTTGTACCGGGCGAAGCCCAGGTCGCTGTGCGCCTCGGCCAGCTGCAGCGGATCGCCCAGACGCTGCGCGGCCACCAGCGACCGCTCGAACAGGACATTGAGGTGCGTGGTGCCGCAGCGCCGTGCGAAGAAGGTGCGCATGAAGCGCGGCAGCTCGCACGCATGGGCGTCGGCTCCGGTGGCGACCGCCACCTCGAAGGCGGCCATCAGGTTCGAGTACTCCGTGACGAACCAGAAGAGGGCCGCCTTCTTGTCGGTGAACCGCGGCAGCTCGGCGGGAGGCCGGCCAGCGGAGGCCGCCCGGCTGCCCGAAAGCAGCGGCATCGCGGCGTCGGCGGCCGCTGCCGCGTGCACGTAGTAGTCGAGCACCCGGCCGAGCGCCTGCTCCCGCTCCTCCGCTGAGTCCTGCTCCTCAACGGCCCGGCGCGCGTGCTGGTGCACCAGGTCGTGCAGCCGGTACCGGCCGGCCGCCGGCTGCTGGACGAGGTGCGCGTCGAGCAGGTCCTCCAACATCGCCCGGGCGCTGCGCAACGGCACGTCCGCCAGCGCCGCCGCCACGTACTCGTCGAAGGAGGACCCGAGCAGCAGGCCCAGCAGGCGGAACAGGCGGCGCTGGCCCCGGTCCAGCTGCCGCACCGACATCGCGAACGCGGTGTCGAACTCGTCCGCGCCCTCCCGCATCCGCTCGACGAGGATGCCCACGGTCCAGCCCGGCCGGTGCCGCAGCCTGGCCGCGGCCAGCCGCAAGGCCAGCGGCAGGTGGCCGCACAGCCGCAGCACCTCGGCCGCGGACTCCGGTTCGCGGGACAGCCGGCCGTCCGAGCCGCTGGGGTCACCGCTGGCGCGGGCCAGCAGCTCCGCGCTCTCCTCGGGGGTCAGCACGTCCAGCGAGACCGGGGGCACCTCGTCCAGGCCCAGCAGCCGATTACGGCTGGTGATCAGGGCGACGGAGGCGCCGGCGCCGGGCAGCAGCGGGCGGACCTGGTCGGCGTCGGCGGCGTTGTCGAGGACCACGACGGCCCGCCGGCTCGCCAGTTCCGACCGCCAGCAGGCGGCCAGCGGTTCGATGCCGCCCTCCTGCGGGATCTTCTCGGAGGGGACGTCGAGCGCGGCGAGCAGGGTCCGCAGCGCGGCGTCGTGATCGAGGGGCTGACGTCCCTCGGTGAAGCCGTGCAGGTCCAGATAGAGCTGGGCGTCCGGGTAATCGGCGGCCAGCAGGTGGGCGGCGTGCACCGCCAGGCAGGTCTTGCCGACGCCCGCCATGCCGTCGACGGCGACCACCCGGCCGCTGTCCACCGCGGCGAGCACGGCGGCGAGCTGGGCCTGGCGTCCGGTGAAGTCGGGCACGTCGCGCGGCAGATCGTTGCGTGGCGGGCGCGGGGCCCCGGCGGGCGGGGACGGCGGCTGCACCTGGCGGCTGCTCTTCGGGGGCGCCGGCAGCGGGCTCGAGGCGCGTTCCCACAGCGGACGCAGCGGGCGGGGGTCACGCTTGACGAGGCGGCAGAGCGCGATCACCGCGGGCCAGGGCGGTGCCGTCTGGCCACTGAGGTAGCGCGACAGCGAGGACGAGCTGAGACCCGTGTCCCGCGCGAGGGCCCGCACGCCGAGCCCGGACAGCTCCTGGAGCATCCGCAGCCGGGCGGCCAGCTCATCCTGGGGATCGGCCGTCGTCGTCCGCTGCTGCACACCCACGGTTCTCCGCCTCTCTGTCCCGCTCCGGCACTGACTTTCCGGGCCGGATCTGCGCTGATCAAGGCCGTTTCAGCTGTCCCAGCGTGTCCCATCTCCCTCGTCCTGGCAAACCAGCTGGGCTGTGATGGACCCACGCCCCGCAAGGACGGGCGCCGAACCTGAAGAGGAGAACACCGACATGCAGTCCCGTATGCAGAACCCCGCCGTCGTCCTGTCCGGTGCGATGCAGCCCATCCAGGAGCTCTTCAAGAGCGTGCACTCCGGCGGGGTGGACGGGCAGATCCTGGAGCTGGTGCACCTGCGGGTCAGCCAGATCAACGGCTGCAGCGCCTGCGTCGACGGCGGCGTCAAGACGAGCCGCAAGGCCGGAGTGAGCGACGAGAAGCTGGCCACGGTCGTCGCCTGGCGGGAGACCCCGTACTTCACCGACGAGGAGCGGGCGGCGCTCGCGCTGGCCGAGGCCGCGACGCGGCTGGCCGACCGTCCCGACGCGGTGAACGACGAGATCTGGGACGCGGCCGCCACCTACTTCGACGAGAAGCAGCTGGCCGCGATCATCCTGATGATCGGCGTCACCAACCTGTTCAACCGGCTCAACGCCACGACCCGCCAGCTGGCCGGCGCCTGGGGCTGACGGTCCCGCGCCCGCCCGCCGGAAGGCCGGAGCGCGCTCGCCCGCCGGAAGGCCGGAGCGCGCTCGCCCACCGGAAGGCCGGAGCGCCGGCCGGAAAGCCAGAGCGCGCTCGCCCTCCCTGGAAAGCCGGAGCGCGCTCGCCCGCCGGAAACACGTCGCGTCGAACGTCAGTTTCGGAGAAGCCGCCGCAGCGGCGTCCATGACACCCTTGACCATCAAAGCCGCATACCGGAAGGAAGCTCCCAATGAAGGACACGAAGCAGGCCGACAAGACGTTCGTCGGATTCACCGAGGATGAACGCGCCGCGATGAAGGAGCACGCCAAGGAGCTGAAGGCGGCCGCGCGCCGCGGATCGCGCGCCGACAAGGCCGCCGAGGACGAAGCCGCCGTGCTCGCGAAGATCGCCGAGATGCTGGACGCCGACCGGGTCCTGGCCGAGCGGATCCACGCGATCGTCAAGGAAAGCGCGCCGAGCCTCGCGCCGAAGCTCTGGTACGGCATGCCCTCGTACGCCAGGGACGGCAAGGTCGTCTGCTTCTTCCAGAGCGCCCAGAAGTTCAACGCGAGGTACGCGACGTTCGGCTTCAGCGACCAGGCGAACCTCGACGAAGGCGCCATGTGGGCGACCTCCTACGCCCTGAAGGAGCTCACCGCCGCCGACGAGGCGATGATCGGCGAGCTCGTGAAGCGAGCGGCGAGCTCGTGAAGCGAGCGGTGAGCTGAAACCGGAGCGCCACGCCGTACAACGCGGCTGATGGGAGTCTGGCCGGCGAATCGCGACCACCCAGCCCGCATGACACCGCCGCCAGAAAGCGGACCCGCTCAGTCGACGGTCATCCGCTACCCTGACTCGGATTGATCATTTCCGGGAGAGGGCGCCGTGATGCAGGAACCCGCGGCAGATGCGTCATCTCCCGTTTCGGCAGCGCTGCGCTTCGGTGCGGTTCTGGCCGCGGCTGGACCGGTGGTCCTGACGGCCTTCGGGGTCGGCAGGCAGAGCGTCGGCTGGTTCTGTTCCGGGATGGGTTCCGCTTCCTCTTCGGGTGAAGGCCCATACGCGCTGGAGTACGTGCCAGGAGAGCTGCTGTTCTGGGGCGTTCTCCTGCTGCCGGTCGCCGTGGTCGGCCTTCTCCTGCGCGGGTCACGTCGGTCCGCGCTCACCGCCGTCGCCGCAGTCAGCACAGTGCTCGCGTTCGGGCTGGTCACGGCGTTTTCTCTACCGGGTCCCGACCCATGCACCGGGCAGGAACGCGCGGTCATGCCGCCCTGGCCTTTGATCGCCTGTTATCCGGTGGCCGCAGGGGCACTGCTCCTGGTGGCCCGGTCACCCCTGCCTCGGAGGCCGTACGGGGTCATCCTGTGGGCGGGCGCCGTCGGCGCGGCGGCATGGGCGGCGATGTTCCACCGCTGGACGATCACATACGACACGTTCTTGGTTGGCGTCGTCTATCTGAAGACCCCGGAGTCCATCTGGGACGGCCCCGCCTGGTGGTCCGGTAAGGCCGACGCGATCGGATTACCGGTGGCACTCGTCGCATTGGCGGCGGCCACGAGAGTCGCCACTTCCATCCGATGGGGACGGTGGGTAAGCACCGCGGCCGCGGTCGCCCTTCTCCTCTTCCCGCTGCTCGACGTCGCGACGTACGCCAGCCAGTACAGCGGCGACTACGAGATGTCTTTCGCCGATTCGGTACGGTGGCCGCTGCTTGTCTCGGCTGTCCTCGTCGCGTCGGCCACTTGGAGCCCCGCCGGGCGGACCTCCTGGGTCACGACCGTCCGCCTGGCGCGAAGCATGATGCGCGGACAGTCGAAAGATGTGGCCGCCGGCCGGGTGAAAGAACTCGCCGTCGCCACTGTGATCGCGGTCGCAGGCATCTGGTTGATCGTCTCGTCCTTCACACCGACGCGGTAGGAGTACAACGACAGATCCCCCGGTCCGGAGTGGGATCTACGCCGGGAGCACTTCATTACGCGATTCCACATGATCGTCCAGTGCCGTACACCGGAGTGCTCCACCCAGCTCAGAAGCGGATTCGACATGGTCGCCTTCCGTGCCCGTTCACCCGCGTCCGGCGTCGTTGTCAGCACCAGCGTTAGCAAGATTGGATCCGATCGTCCCACTGAAGCGAAACTTGCCGTCAGCTGAGGCGAAGGCCTCTGCCATGCGCTCAGTCGCGAACGGTGTAGCCGCCCTTGCTCAGGGGCAGGATCGGCGCCGTGCCCATGCAGATCGGCACTTCCTGCTCGAACCCGAGGACGGCCCAGCTCCAGCCGAGCCGGTCCCGCTTGCCTTCGTCGTCGACGGTGAACCCGACCCGCTTGCCGGTCGGGATCTCGATCTCCGCAGGGGACGCGCTGACCTTCTCGATGACTCCGGTCACCACCGCGACGTCTCCGCCGACGTTGAGGCAGTCGATCTTCCCCTGGAAGTCCGCGAAGACCTTCCCGTCGGGGTACCAGTGCTGGACCCGGAAGGTGCCCTGGGACTCCGTGGCGAAGCCCTTGGCTTCGATGGCGAACCGGACCTTGTGCCCCTTCCACCCGGCCCCGAGGATGTCGAGAGTGCCCTCACCGGTCCCGGACAGGAGGAAGTCCGGCAGCGCGGCGGGCTTCGGTCCGGGGTCGGCCTGTGCGGCCGGCGCGGTCACTGTGAGTACGGCGAGCCCGGCGGCGAGCCCGGCGAGGGCGACACGGCTCCGGCGGGCCAGTCGTGTGATGGTCATCGAGAATCCCTTTGATCTCAGCTGTTCGTAACACCACCAGGCTCGCGATCGGGATGCCCCCGCCCCTCCCACCCGAGGGTGATCCCACTCCCCCTTACGCGGGAACTCGCCCGGCCGGTGGCACGTCGGCGGAACGGGACACGATCGCATGATCGGCCCCGGTTGGGAGCCCTTGGAAGCGCGGGCGGCTCCCAAGGGGGGAGAAGAGACCGGGTGAGCCGGGAAAACGAGAAGGCCCCTGGAGGCGTAATGCCTGCTCAGGGACCTTCTTCGTGAAGCGCGGCCGAGAGGACTCGAACCCCTAACCTTCTGATCCGTAGTCGTGGTGTCGCTAGCGCTGTGGTCCACCTGCGGAAACCCAGCTAGCAGAGCTGCGCTGCGAAGCGAGAAATAGCCAAATCAGATGGTTACAAATGATCTACCTCTGGAGACTCCGCTCGCGGCGACTCTATCGGCCCTGGAGCGGCTACCGCTCGGGCCAGTCCTGCGGCGGGCGTACAAAGGTCCCGAGCGACTCCACTTTCCGGACGTACCCCTGCTCGGCTAGCGCGTCAACCGCATGCTTCACCGTGTTGATTCCAAGCTCGAACTCTTGCACGAGTTGCTTAAAGCTGGGAATCTTGCCGCGATAGGTGCCGTCCTGGATACGCCCGCGCAGAATCTCCATCAGCTGTAGCCAGCGAGGTCGCTCGAGATCCCATTTGATCATGGAAAAACGGTAGTGACCCCAGGCGGTGCCCAGCACGCCGGGAACCGCCCAGGCGCACCCAGGCGCACCCATGTGTACCCATACGAAGTTGGGGTAGAAGGGACACAAGCGACGGCGCGGATACATTTCCCTTGCCGGATCTGTCGGGCCCGCGCCGTCGCACGCGAGCCGAGCCCGGCCGCGGATGGCGCGCAGGCCTAGCGGCCGGGCTCTTCGGGTGGACGCCTGTTCTGTATGGCCTGGATGACCTGGCGCGGATTGAGATGGCTGACGTAGCGGTCGGTGGTGGCGAGAGACTCATGCCCCAGCTGGTCCTTGATGACGTGCGGAGCGACGCCCGTCTCGGCGAGGTCGAAGGCCAGAGAGTGGCGGAGGCCGTGCGGGTGGACGCGCTTGTCGATCCCGGCCCTCTCGGCTGCGCGCTTCAGCGCGGCGCGGACGTAGCGCGGATCGAGCGGTTTGCCCACGTTTCCCTCTGAGTAGGTGGCGAAGAGAGGATGTCTGGCGGTCAGACCCAGACTGGCGCGCTTGTCCATCCATCGGGCCAGATGTGCCAGATTGGCGGGATCCACCCCGACGACGCGCACCCTATAAGGATTGGGCGCCTTACTGAGGTCCTTACGTGGTTTGCGCTTCCCAAAGCGTATTCGTATGGAACCTGCTTGAAGGTCGACGTCGCGCGGTTCAAGCTTGAGTGTCTCGTTTAAGCGGCTTCCTGTCCCGTACATCACAGCTATGAGTGCTCGTAGCCGTATGCCTGAAATCGAACGTGTCGAGACGGTTGAGATGAGTATCTGAGTTTCTTCGTGTGTGAGCGGTTCGGGAGCGAATGTCTGGCCCGCATTGGTCGGCGGAGACGGCATGAAGATCCTTTCAGCCCTGAGTACCGCTTCTTCTATAGAAGCGGTACTCATTTGCCGCTCACGCTAACACCGCGCGCCAATGAACGGGCGGACTTGCGAAAGCGGTATCAAATCCGAAAGAGCGATGCGCAAGGGCTGCGTCAAGTGAAAGTGCGACATCTGCCCTAAGGCAACGAATTCGGTATGGCTGTGCACCGCACGCCTCATTGGTTCGTCTTACTCCCGTCGACATCATCCGTTTCAGGAGAATCAGCATGCGCATGCGTTTACGTGCCGCCGCCACCGTCACCGCCGCGGCGGCTTTGGTCCCTGCCGTCGCACTGCCGGCCGCTGCGGCTCCTCCGGGCCTGCCGAAGGGCACGCTCGCAGCGAAGGTCACGAAAATCGTGGACGGCGACACGATCGACATCGTCCGCGGAGGCAAGACGTACCGCGTCCGGCTCCTCGAGGTTGACACCCCCGAGCGGGGAGAATGCTGGTTCAAGACCGCCACAGCCCGCACCGCGCAGTTGCTCCCGGTCGGGAAGTCGGTCTACCTGCTAGCGGACAAGGACCCGAAGGACCGGTACGGCCGGCACCTGTTCTACGCGTTCAACAGTTCGGGCGTGCACGTCAACCGCAACCTCGTCCGCTACGGCTACGCCAAGGCAGTCCTGTACAAGCCGAACGACGCCTACATCAAGGTGATGCGCGCCGAGCAGGCGAAGGCTCAGCAGGAGCAGCTCCGCATCTGGTCCGGCAAGTGCGACAAGGGCGGCACCACACCGACCCCGCAGCCCACCCCGACCCCCACCCCGACGAAGAGCGACCCGCCATCGAGCGGGAACGATCCGCAGTTCCGGACGTGTGCCGCCGCCAACGCCGCCGGCTACGGGCCGTACCGCAGAGGCGTTGATCCCGAGTACTACTGGTACGAGGACCGCGACGGTGACGGCGTCGTCTGCGAGCGATAGGCCAGCCCTAGACACGAAACGGCCCCGCCTCCCAGAGGGAGACGGGGCCGTAGACGTTCCCGGTGGATGCTCAGCAGACAGCGAAGAGCTTTTCCTTGGTGTGGACGGTGATGGGATCAGACTCCCTCATCTCGACCTTGACGGACACCTCATCCGACGACAGGTACAGGCCGATCGCCTCCGCAAGATTCGTCCACAGCTCCTCGATGCTCTCGCCCGAGGCGAAGCAACCCGGCAGTTCATCGACCTCAGCCCACACCGTGCCATCTTCTTCGGTGTGAACCTTAACCGTGTAGGTCCCGGTGCGTTCGTCCATGTCAGGGGCCATGTAGCGCTTCACCGTCCCTTCAGTCCTGCCTGCCGGAGTATGGCATCTCTCAGCGAGGGTGAATAGTCCTTACCACTGTGCATCGGCAGCGTGATCGGCCTGCATCCTTGCTTCTCCATCTTCACCGAATGTTTTCCCCCGAGGGTCTCCACCCACCCATGCTCTTCCAACAACTTCTTTGCGTTGCGTTGGTTGAGAGCACGTGGAAGGGCGTCGTCCTTCCCCATACGGGGACTCCTTTACCTCGATCGACGTGTGACCACACCCACCGCGAAGGCTAGGGCGCCGCCTTGATCAGTCGTCGAGGAATGAGAAGTACTCGCGTTCGCGTCAGGACGCGGGACCGCGGATCTCCACCTTGTCGGCGGGGAGGACCTCTACCTCTCCCCTACGCTCAGCTCGTCGGCCAGTTCTCCGGAGATGAGACGTAGCTTCCGCGCTTCTCGACCGTGAACACCCAGCCCTGCTCTCGCAGTAGCGCCACTGCTCGACGTACGGTCCCCTTGGCTACCTCGTATTGCTGCCTGAGCGTCGTCTCACTCGGGATCGGGAGATCTGGACGCAGCTCCCCCGCCCTGATCCGATCAGCGATCTCGGCGGCGATCTTCTCGTACGGCTTGGCCGCTCTCGACACCCGCGGTGCATCTTCCGGGCCCACGAACGTGCCACGTCCTGGCACCAAATAGACGAGCCCCTGCTCCCTAAGCAGACGCAGTGCTTTTGTTGCGGTGATGCGAGAGACGTTGAACTCGTCCTCGATCTCCTGCTCGCTGGGGACGGAATGGCCAGGCGGGATCGCGCCGCTGTCGATGCGGCGTCTGATCTCGGTTGCGACCTGCTGGTAGAGCGGCACGGGCCCCTCACGATTGAGCACGTGGGCACGGTAGATGAGCCATCTGGTGCCCTATTCGACCACTACGGCTCACTTGTCGAGATCTCATGATTTCCTAGCCAAGATATATCTACCTATAGACCAGATAGCTTGTCCAGGAGTACCTTTCATGGCATGACCCTCCCCGAGGTCCCGGAGTGCTCCGTCACACGCGGAGAGCACGGGACATACGAGCTCACCCACCGCGGGACCGGCGAGACAGCGACCGCTACCACCATCGCTGAGCTCGAGATCCGAGCCGTCATCCTGCGTTGCTCAGCGAGCTACAGCCAGGCGGCGGCATGAGCGCCTCGGAAAGCCCCACAGGTTCCGAGAAGAAGCCCGCCGACACGCCCGCGTTGCCGCGTATCCCGGTGCGGAAGCCGGGGCCTCACCCCACCAAAGATCCGCACGAGGTGCAGGACAAGCGATGAGCCCGCGAGTGCCTATCCCATACATCAACGTCCGGGCTGACGAGCACGTCCGTCACCCGCTCGAATTCCAGTGGAGTGACGAGCACCGCGGACTGCGCCTCTCCTACAAGGACCCGGTCCCCCAGGACTGGATGTACGGGGTGCTGTGGACGCGGCAGGGCATGGTCAGCACCGGCCGGCCCGAGTACCGGACGGTGCACACCGCACGCCAACGGCGCTGCATGCTGCAGAGCCTCTGCCAGGTGTGCAAGCACTCCGCGGTCGACCCGGAGAACGGCCGCATCTGGTGGCTGTTCCCTACGCCGGAGCGGTACCTGTTCACGAACGCGCTCGGCGAGTACTACTCGCACATCGCGCCCACATGCCAGACGTGCATCCCGATATCGCTCGCCCACTGTCCGCACCTGCGCGAGGAAGCAGTCTCATGCACGGTCGCCGGCGTCGAGCCGTACGCCGTCCATGCAGACGTGTACCAGCCGCGCCCTGACCAGTCAGCGGAGCTTATCGCTCGTGACGCCCTGGTCCAGCTAGAGCAGTTCCAAGTGCTGGGTTCTGCACTGGCCAAGCAGCTCGTGGTGGCGTTCGTAGACCTCAGGGTCAGCCCTTAGACGTCCGGCTCTTGCATGTATCACCGGCGTGCAAGAACCGGAAGCCCCGGCGGGCAAGGGCCGGGGTAGGCGGTCCCGCTCTTTGCGCTGGAGGGGGCATCGGGCGGGGCCGCCAGTCAAGCCCGGCACATCCGCGCCGGGACATGAGCCCCGGGTTTCCCGGGGCCGGACGAGGGAAACCCGCAACCAATTTCACAACCCCGGTTGTGTCAGCGACCGATGAGGCGTATACCTGAGGAGTGATGGCCGACGAAAGAGAGGTGAGCGAACAGGTGCTCATCGAGCGGCTCATCGCCACCGTCCCGCGAGTCCAAGACGGAATCGAAGCCCAACGAGAGCAGCGCCGCCTCATCCACGAGTTGATGCGGCGCAACTGGTCCCAAGAGCGGATCGCCAAACTGCTCAAGGTGTCCCAGCAGGCAATCTCGAAAAGGTTGAAGCGCCCGATCGAGGGCGACCCCACAACTGAATAACCCCCAATGCCCCCGGGTCAGGTGCGCCAACACCTGACCCGGAGGACTTGACCACAGACCGCCCGACTCGAACCGAAGGTCTGCAGCCCATGAGGCACATTAGTGCTGCCATGCAGGTCAACGGTACCCCCGTTGATCATTTGTCCAGTTCCACGCCCTCCGACTGGTGGGCGTGGCTCACCGCGCGCATCGCGCCGATCCTGCCGCCCGTGTGGGTGTGGTGGATCGTCGGCGCGCTGTGCGCCGTCGTCGCCACCTGGCTCTTCGGGCGCGCCAGCCTGCGTCTCATCGGCAAGGCTGGCCGCGCTGCCCTCCCCTACCTGGCCGCCCGATCCGTCGAGGACGTCCTGACGATCGTGGCCGCCTCCATCGCCACGGGCGTGTCCGCGCAGGGCATGTGGCGCTTCTCCGGCGACGTCCTCGGCTTGGACGGGCCGCTCAGGCTGCTGCTGTTCGCCTTCATCGAGGTGGCGATCGTCACCTCCGCCGTGCGCGCCCGCCGCAACATGCGCGAGAACTTCTCCGCCGGGATCGACGGCATCGCCGTGTGGGCGCTCACCGTGCTCACCGCTGTCTTGTCCAGCATGGACGCCCGCAGCCTGGCCGAGGCCGTGTTCCGGCTGGCCGCTCCCCTCGTCGCCGCGTGGCTGTGGGAGCGCGGCATGGCCATCGAACGGCACCGCATCCGCGGCACAGGCCGCATCGCCTGGCGGTTCACCCCGGATCGAGTCATGGTCCGGCTCGGCCTGGCCGAAGCTCGCGACCGCACCGCCGCCGAGGTGGACGCCCACCGGCGAATCACCCGCGTCTCCAAGGCCGCCAAGCGCCTGCGCGTACTCCAGGAGGCGGGCGTCGAGGGTAGGAAGCTCAACCGCGCACAGGCCGCGTTCGACAAGGCCATGGACGCGCTCATGGAGTACACCGACCTGATCGGCGACGAGGCGCTACAGATGCGCCTGCTCGACCAGGCTGCCACCTGGGCAGGCGCCACCACCCTCACCAAGGTCCAGCCGCGGCCCGTCTGGCAGACGCTGGACCACCCCGCGAACACGCCCGCGGGCGGCATGCCGGAAGGCGCCGACGAGATCAGCGCGAACCTCGCCGAGTGGGCCGAACTCAAGCTGCGTGGTCGCGAACTGGTCGCGGCCGGCGACCACTCCGACGACCAGGACGCGACCACTCCCGCGACCACCCGAGCGCTCGTGATCCCCGCCCCGCGGACCCGCCTCGTGATCGACCCGGGCGACGCGCGACCGGTCGGGCATCTGGTGCCGTTCGAGCTGTGGTCGCGACCGCAGCCGCGACCGCTCAGCGAGGGCCTGCTGCCCCCGCTCATGGTCGCCGATTCGGACGCGGATCCGGTCGCCGAACAGGAGTCGGTCGCGACCGATTCGCGACCGGTCGCCGACCGTGAAAGGCCCAACGAGCAGGACCGACGCCGAACAGTCCGGTACTACACCGGTCGCGTCAGGAAGCTCAACCCTCCGTCCAAGCGAGAGCTCGCCGACTGGTCCGGATTCTCCGAAACATGGGCCCTCAGCTGCATGCAGGAAGGGCGCCGGCTCCTCACCGCGCAGGGCTGGATCTTCGACGAGAGAGGCACACCGACTCCTCCGCCCGATGTGGTCGCGACCGCGGTCTCCGCCAACGGGTCAGAAGCGACCGACGGAGGTGCGGAATGAACTGGCTCATGGGCATCTGGCTCGTCCTCCTCGGGATGATCGGGTTCGGCGTCTGGTCGAAGATCACCAAGTGGTTCGAGCTGCTCATCCTCGGCGGTTTCGGACTCATGACAGGAGCCCTCGCCGCCGGCGCCCGGTCGTGGAGCGACGTCAGCCTGGGCACCCTTTGGGAGGCGTTCTTCTCATGAGACTCCCGAATTTCAAGCCCTTCCTCATGCGCTGGTGGGCGTTCCGACCCACCTGGATTGGCGTCCTCGCGATGGTCACTGGCGTCCTCTTTCTGGGCATCATCACGGACCTGCCCACCGCCGCGTGCATCGGCATCATCATCGGCACCTGCACGGCCGGCACTGCGATCCTGGCCGCCTGTGATGCGTACGCGGACGCGAACGGCATCCCCGACGACCCCGACGCCGACGAGGAGCCGCAGCCAACCGATGACGAGCTTGAGACATGACAGGGCTTGAGCTGGTCATCGTTGCTGCTGCTGGTGCTGGCCTCGTGGTAGTCACGAAGAAACACGGCAGCCGGAAGACGGTCAGCGGCGGCAAACCGGGCGGGCCGAGAGGCCCCCGGTCCTGGCTCGTCGGCTTCTACAACAGCACGGGCGCCGCGCCCGTCAAGTCGTCTGATCTGAAGGGTGCCAGCGCCGAGCTCGCTGGCCGCGGGGCTTCCCGCGGCTGGCGGGCCATCCGCCGCGCCAGCAAGGCCGCTGAGCAGCGGATGTCGGCCAAGCATGAGGTCAGGCGAGGCAGGTGGGAAGCCCGGTGGGCTGAGCGGCAGACCCGCCGCCCAGCTGAGACGGTCCTCGACCGGTGGCGGGCCACCCGCGGCCAGGCTGACGAGCGCAACGCCGTACGGCGCGGCATGGCCCGTGCCCGCCTCCTGTTCGGCCAGCCCTCCACACCATCGGCCCCCGTCCCTCAGACCACGCCGACCCCCCGGCCTAAGCAGGAATCCCCGGCATCCAGCGCCCCTGCACAGCCAGCACATTCACCTCGCACAGCTCCTTCCGGAGGCACCACCATGACCGCACTCACCGAGACCGCCCAGCAGGCCGCATCCGGCGTCGCCGCGCCCGAGGACTGGCGCGTGCTCGCCGACCGCGTCGCCAACTTCGCCCCCGAGGACGACACGGCACTCATCACGTTCATGCAGGGCGAGACCGCCGGCGTCCTCGCCTACGCCGACGCGCTGGAGCAGGCACGCGAGAACTGCGTCAACGACGTCGGCTTGGACCCTGCCGCCGTCCAGGGGCTGACGACCAGTTCGGAGCACGTCTCCGAGGTGTCCGAGCGGCTCGCCGAGGCGCTCAAGGAGTTCTTGACCGTCTACAGCGAGGTGCTGGAGCTGCGCGCCAACGGCGTCACCCTGCCGTTCGACGGCCGCTGGTTCACCGGCGAGACCGCCTGACACGCTCGCACGCTGCACGAAAGGGTTCCTCGTGGATCTCGACACCGACGACGTCACCAGCCCGCCAGCGGTCGAACGGTCGCGCCGCGGGCTGCTCGGGCGCGCGGTCGGCTGGGTACAGCGCGACCACCTGCGCCGCGGCCCGCTCGCGCTCATGGCTGGCGCGTACGGCCTGGCCGAGGCCGCACACCAGGTGGACGCGCCCGCCCTGGTCGGGCTGCCGCTGACCGCGGTGGCCGCGATCGGCATGTACGCACGCGAGATGAGCCTGCCCGGCCAGCGCGGGCCCGCCCGCGCGGCGCTGGCCACGCTGGCCGGCGGCAGCTGGATGACCGCCGCCGCCACCTGGGGCGTCACCGCGAGCGTCGAGGGCATCCCCGGGGCGATGACGTGGCTCGGCGCCGTCACGGCCGGGCTCATCTACTGGGCCTACCGCAAGGACCCGGCCATCGTGGCCGCCATCGCCTGGCAGCAGGCACGCGAGGACTGGCACCGCCGCGCCCCCCTGTACGGCCTGGCCGGATCACACCTCGTCTCTTGGCGTGAGACACGGCTCGGCGAGCAGTTCGAGCTCGACACCGTCGGCACCGGCCGCCGCGCCTCCGCGCTGGCCTCCCGCGACCTGGAGGAGCGCATCGCCGAGCGGGAGATGCTCAAGACCTCCCGCGTGAAGGCCCGTCCAGGCGGTATCGCCGGGCGGCTGCTGATCAGCATCCGGTACAAGGACCCGTGGGCGCAGCCGCTCCCTCACCCGCTGCTCGACCCCACCCCCGAGATCGTCCTCCCACAGCTGGCCGACGTGCGCGAGCCGTTCATCATCGGCATGGACCCCGAGACCGGCCGCCCGCTGCAGATCGTCCTGTGGGACGAGGACGGCGCCAAGCGCATCGTCATCGTGGCGCTGCCCGGCTCGGGTAAGACCGTCATCCTCAACTGCGTCTACGAGCGGGCCAGCGCTGCCGACAACGCGTGGCCCATCGGGATCAACGTCTCCAAAGCCAAGGAGCTGCGCCGCTGGCGGCGCGCCCTGGGCGCGTCGGCGTGCGGCCCCAACGAGCGGATCAAGGCCCTGCGTCTCCTCCAGTTCGCCCGCCACGTCATCGACTACCGCGGATCGCTCGACGACGCCGAGGAAGCCACCATCGAGCCCACCCGCGAAGTGCCGCTCGTGCCGATCATCCTCGACGAGATGGACGAACTGCTCGCCAAGAACGACCCCATCGGCCTCGCCACCCGCGCCGAGTTCGCCTACGTCATGAGCAAGGGCCGCTCTGAGGGCGTGCCCGTCATCATGGCCGGCACCCGCGGCACCGCCGCCTACACCGGCGGCGGCAACTCACGCACCATGGTTGACCAGGTCGTGCTCGGCCGCGTCAATCGCAAGTCCGAGATGCAGCACGCCGCCGGCGAGTACGGCCTCAGCCTGCCGAACATGGCCGAGTACGGCGAGGGCCACGCGGGCGTGGTCCTGGTCGCCGACATCGGCGGCCAGTGGTCAAGCGGCCGCGGCTGGAAGCTCGACAAGCTCACCGACATCGACCACCTGGCCGCCCGCCGCCGACCTGCCGAGCTCGAGCCGGGCCTGATGGCCTACATCGTCGAGCAGATGGGCGCCGACGTGGTGACCGAACTGCTGTCGATCGAGCCGCCCACCTCTCGCCTGGCCAAGGCCCCCAAGCCAGCCCAGCGCAGCGCAGCGCCGACACCCCTGGAGAGCAGCATGCCCGAAGACGTCGCTGCCGGCCGGGCCGCCGAGGCCCGCGACCGCGCCCGTACGACCCTCGCCCAGACCGGCAGCCTCGACACCAGCCTGACAGCGGGAGAGCGGCGCGCGGTCGCCATCGAGCGGCGCCGCCAGGCCGCCGAGCAGACCGTCATTGACCCCGAGCTGCGCACGGTCATCCTGCGCATGGTCGCCCGCCCCGAGGGCGCCTCGACCCGCGACATTGAGCGGGCGATGGAGCAGGAGCTCGGGCACGAGCGCGGCTTGTCGAAGAGCGGCGCGTGGCGGTGCCTGGATCGGCTGCGGTTCGAGGGGATCGTCGAGCTGCGCGGCAAGGGCCGCGGCGCGAGCTGGCATCTGATCGCGCCCACGCCGGCCGCCGCGCTCACCACAGACGGGGCCTCGACGCTGACCACCGAGGAGCTCATCGAGCAGGCCGAGGAGCAGGCGGAAGACGACGCGATCGATACCGCCAACGAACACGAAGAGTGATCGTAATTGTCCCAGCAGCCCCTCTCCGGAAATGTCCCACAGCCCCTCCCCCGGGGGGCCATATACGGGGATCGGCTGGGACATTGACACGTTTCTACCCGTCGCCGACCGCCGTCACAATCCGTCACCGAATGGAGGTGTGCACACGTGAGCTGGACTGCCCGAGCCGAGGTGCTGGCGGACACGACCGACCTCGGCGCCGACGCCGCGATGATGTGCGGCCGAGCCCGAGCGACAGGGTTGGACCCCAACAGCATCCGGTCCCTGCTCGGCGCGACCCTCGCGCTCGGCGTCCGTCCGCTGCGAGGTGAGGGGTGGACGCCGTACCGCCTCGACCGCGACCTCGCCGAGGACCTCGTCGAGCTGTCGGTCGCCGTGCACGACCGAGGCCGCCGCGTCGAGCAGCTCGTGACGCGCGTCGCCGCCCGCCGCGCCACACTGCGCCGGTGGCTGTTCCACGCCGAATCGGAGGACGCCCGACGACCTGTCTGGCGGGCTGAGATCACCGACTGCACCACCGCGTTGGAGGTCCTCGGCCCGCTGCCGCGACGTCTCGCGGTCATCATCGCCAAGCTCGCCGCCTGCCCTGTCCAGCTGGGCGAAACCTACGCCGCGGTGTATGCGCTCGTCGCCGCCGGCCGGGTCATGCCCCACGACGGCCGATGGCTGACGGGGGAGGTGCCGTGTTCGTCGACATGATGGACGACCTCGAGACTCTGGCCGCCGCCGAAACATGGATGGCCGGCGGCCTGTGCTCCCAGACCGACCCAGAGGTGTTCTTCCCCGAGAAGGGCCAGCCAGCGAGGCCGGCCAAGCAGATATGCCGGCGCTGTTCTGTCCGCACCGAGTGCCTCGACTACGCGATCGAGCACAACGAGCTGTTCGGCATCTGGGGCGGCACCTCGGAGAGAGACCGCCGACGCATCAAGCGGCACAGAGCCGCGTAACCCCCAAGGAGGAACCATGCACGTACGCCATCTGGCCGCCGCCGCGGCGCTCACTCTCGCCGCCACGGGCTGCGGCATCGCCGCCGCGGACTCAGCGCCCGCAGGGCCGCGGGGCCTCGTCATCGAGCGCGGGGACACGACTCTGACCGTGGCTCCATTCAGCACGGCCCGCGCCGTTCTGGTGGCCGTCGACAGTCGCCAGCGTGCCGCATGCGAGCGGCTGGAGGTGTTCCCGGACTGCCTGCAGTAGACACCACGATGCCCCGGTCATGAGGTCGAGGCCGGGGCATCTCCATGTCCAGGATACGCCGCCGTGTCCGTTTCGGCGTAGGCTCGGCGCATGGTGCTCTGGCGCGCTCCCGGCGGCTACGAGGTAGAGCACATCATCCTCAGCGGCCGGGAGTGCCTACGCGTCTCCCACTGGGTCCGCGGCCGGCGCTATCTCGTCGCCTACTGCTGGTCGCCCAAGGCCGTCGCGCAGCACGTAGAGCTCTCGGACCTGGTCGAAGTGGTAGACCTTGGACAAGCCAGGGCAAGACGCCGTTCGCGGGACCGCTCGCCCTCGCAACGCTGATGCTGGCGGCATGGACGCTCACGACATCCCCCACGGATTGAGCCCCGAGGATTGGGCCGACCTCACCGCCGAGGAGCGGCTGGCCATGCTGCTGGTAGACGAGCCCCGGCCGGACGCCGTACGAGAGCGGGCACTCGCGGTGTTCGAGGAGTGGCGTCGCCGAGGCCCCGCATGAAAGGCAGCACCCTCATCCGTGGGGGGTGAGGATGCTCCTTGCATCTCAGGCGCGTGCGAACGTCCGCGGCTGTAGACAGCGTTACGACGTGGGCAACTCAGCCAGGCCCTGTTGGAAGCGAGAGACCACCGCGGCGCCAGGGTAGCTACGCTCCAGCGTCGCTTGGAGGCTCGCGCTGCGCGACACGATCGCCGCAGCGTGGCGCGGCGTGGCGATCGCGTCCAGGCCATGAGCGACGGCCTGATCCGGATCGCCCAGCCGTGCGCAGGCGATGCCGAGGTCGAGCGCGGTGATCGCCCGCCTGGTCGGAGAGATGCTCGGGTCCTGCTCGTACACGTCCATCGCCTGCGACGCGAAAGCGTGGGCCTGCCCGGAGTCGCCCAGCCACAGGCAGGACGTCGCGGCCACCGACCACGCTCGCACCGCGTCCGCGCTGAACAGGCCCGTCGCGTGCGCCTCGTGCCGCTCCGCGTGGCCGCGCAGCACCTTCAACATCTCCGACGCCGGACCCGCGTGGCCCAAGCGGGCGTGTGCCCGAGCTACCTGCCCCGTTAAGCGGGTCTGCGCCGCAGTCCCGGCCGGCGCCACCGCGGCTCCCTGCTGCGCGGCACGGAGCGCCTCGTCCGGCTGGTCGTCGTACAGCCACGTCGTGGCCTCGACGTCCCACGCCCACGCGACCGCCTCAGGATGGTCAGCCTCTTCCGCGTGGTGACGGGCATCCGCGGCGTATGCCAGCGCAGCCCGCACCTGGCCGCGATCGCCTGCCGCCCACGCCAGCACCAGCGACAGCCAGGCAGCGGAGACGTACAGTTCGCGCCGCTGCTTCAGCGTCGTGCGGTGCTGGAGCAGGTCAGCGACGTGACGGCGATCACCGAGCGAGGCCTCCCACAACTCGTCAGCGCTGTAGCGGGCGTAGTGCCGGCCGTAGTCGGTGATGACTCGTTGCAGGTGCGCGAGGCTGCTTTGCCCGAGGTCGGTTTCCTCGCTGCGGCGGGTCAGCTCCCGCGCTTCCTGTTCGGCGGTGGTGGCCAGCAGCCCCGGAGCGAGCAACGCTGCGGCGCCCAATCGCGCGGCACCGCGCAGAGCGTCACGGCGGTTCGTACGATCACCCCCTGAGGTTGGCGTGTAGTCGGTGGCAAAGCCCAGCTGAACCGGGCCTGTCTCGTACAGCCGCGCCAGCCGGTCCTGGTAGTCGGCATCCGCATGGCCGCCGCTCTCCCACCGCCGCAGAGACCGCACCTCTACTCCGCGTACGGGTAGCCCCTCCGCTTCGGCCACCTCGATCAGCTGATCAACGGCCTCTTGGGGGTTCCACCCGCGCGCCAGGCGGTGGCTCTTGAGCAGACTATGGCCGCAGCAGAGGTGGATCTGCTGGGCGATGTCGTTGTAGACCTGCGCGGGCGCTGTCTCGCCGAATTCGACGGCCGCGCGGGCGCGGATCTCGCCAGGGTGCGTTTCGTGAGGTCTCACTCGATCTCCTTCGAGCACGTACCGCAGCGTTCTGTGTGTCAGCCTCCCGCCGCCGGGGCTCGCCCGGCAAGGGCAAGCTGTGCCCTCCTCCCGGACCGTAGGTGCCCCTGATCAGGGCGTCAATCGCCACTGGCGGCAGGATCGCGTGAAAGCGGACAGTTGCGGTGTGAGGCCGCACAATCGGCCGCCACTTCCTGTCCCCCCGCTCGAAGGGTTCACGCTGTGGACGATCTCCTGTCAGATCATCGTCTGAACTGCCTTGCTGGCGCTCGTGTGCTCGTCACTGGTGGTGGAGGGCTCGTCGGCAGCCGTATCGTGCGGCTGCTTACCGCTCTCGGCGCCGATCCGGTGGTGCTCGACCGCCTGGACGCCTACCCGCATCCGGTCCGCGGCGTGTTCGGCCTCGAAGGGGCGGAGGTCGTCCTGGGCGACGTCCGCGAAGCCGCCACGGTCCGCTCCCTGGTCGCGGGAGCCGACTACGTCATCCACGCCGCCGCCTACGCCGATGTGGCCGCCTGTACCAGAAGGCCGGAGGCCGCGTTCGCGGCCAACGTCGCCGGCACGCAGACCGTGCTGCAGGAGGTCGCGGCTGCATCCTCGGTGAGGCGGCTGGTGTTCATCTCCTCAGCATCGGTCTACGGGGACGGCCCGGACCAGGCCGGCGGGCCCGTCGAGTTCTCCGAGGACCAGCCCACCCAGCCCATCTCCGTGTACGCCAACAGCAAGCTATGGGGCGAGCACCAGGTCCGGCTCCTGCTCGCGGGCAGCGGCAGCGAGTACACCGTGCTGCGCTACTTCTCCGTCTACGGCGACCCGCAGGTTCCCAAGCCCGGCTCGCACTCCTGGATGGTCGCCTGCCTGGCCATGCGCGCCCACCTTGGGCTGCCGATGCAGTTGCACGGCGGCGGGTACCAGGTGCGGGACATGGTGCACGTGGACGACATTGCCGGAGCCACCGTCCTGGCGCTGGTCGCCCAGGCCGCGGCCGGTGAAACCATCAACGTCGGCACTGGGATAGCGACGTCGGTCCGGCAGATCGCCGAGCGCATCGCCGCCCACTATCCCGCGGCCTGCCTGGTCAACACCCCGCGCCCTGACGGCGACCCGATGGGCGGCTACGCCGCGACCACCCGCAGCCGAGACCTGCTCGGCTGGCGGCCCCGCATCGCCGTGAACGAGGGCGTCGACCGGTACGTCAGCTGGTTGCAGGCCAACCCGCACGTGATCCCCGAGTGGATGAGGGCCGAGGCGTCCGCCGCCGCCTAACAGCCACGACCGTCCCCTTAACCCCGGTACGCGGTTCAGCGGCGCTGCATCTCCGCAGCGCCGCTGGCCGACCACGTCATGAAGATCACCGAGATATCGGAGGGCATCGTGACCTCACCCGCCGCACCGCTCAGGGATCTCGCCGAGCGGAGATGCCTGCCAGCCCGCCAGGTCATGGACCAGGCCACCCTCGCCTGGATTGCCAGCAACCGCCCACCCGTGGCAGCCGTCCCGGCCCACGTGCCGTGCCTGCCCTCCATGCTGGTCCCCGAGGTCGGCTGGTTCACCGATGAGCACCAGGCCAACTCGATCCACGGCATCGGGCACAACGCTCGCGTCAGCTTGCTGGCGGCGCTGCTGGCCGCCGAGCACCAACTTGACGAGCAGGACACCAGCGCACTGTGCACGGCTGCCGCCATCCACGACTGCCGGCGGCGCAACGACCGGGCCGACCCCGGGCACGGGCGGCGGGCCGCGCGCTGGGTCGCGCGCAACCACCTGAGGGTGCAGACCGCATTCGGCATCCCTCTGCCGCCGGTTGCAGTGACGCGGATGGCCGCTGCGATCGCCCTGCACGACACGCCGTACGCCGAGTTCACCCCGTCCGACCAGGACGCCTACCGGCGGGCCCCGCTGCTGGTCGACCTGCTCAAGACTGCCGACTGCCTGGACCGGTACCGGCTGCCGCTTCAGCGATGGTGGCCCGACCCATCGCACCTGCGTATCTCCATCCCCTCATGGCTCCACGCCGTCGCTTTCGACGTCATGCTCGCCAGCGAGCAGGCCCGGCTCGACGGCGCCACCCACGACGATGCGCTCGCCCATGCCCGAGACACTCTCACCTGCGGACAGTAGAGGACGACAATGCTTCACGCCGAGTGGGACTACGCTCACACCGACTACACCGCCGCTGCCCGGCATCCTGCGCCCAGCGGACTCACCGAAAGCGAAGCCGACTGGCGTTCCTACCTCGAACACGGAACACCCAACGGCTGGCTCTTGCGCGACAACTCCATCACCCAGGCGCTGACCAGCGGACAGCCTGTGCACCTCATGCACACGACCGTCGCCCTGGACGCCATCCGCCGCAGCGGCCAGCTCTACGCATCCACGGGTTGCCTCATGGCGGCGCTGTACTGCGCCCTGCTGACCCCCGAGCCTGCGGGCCTGCGACCCCACAACCTCGGCACGTACCTGCTGGAGACCAAGAAGCACACGCGCACGCTCGTCTTCGAGATCACTCCCGACGCGCCGATCCCTCCCAAGGGCGTCGACTACCTGCGCGCCGGGCCCATCCACCTGGAGGCCTATCTCGCGCACCGTCATTTCCTGACTCCCGCAGAGGACGCCCACATGCGACGAGCCGTCGAAGACCAGGTGCGCGCAGCTGCCCCCGTCCTCGACGCCCTTCTCGCCGCAGCGGCCGGCAGACATGCCCCCGACACTGAGTTCATCGACCAGCTCGCGGCCACCGTGCCTGTCATGCCTTTCCTCGGCTACCTCTACTTCGAGGTGCTGTCTGAGTACCTGCTGCTTCACTCCGTCACCGCAGAAACCAAGGCATACGCCGTGGCCGGGGAGATGAACAACCGCCTCTACAAGCGGCTGGCATTCTCCGCTGTGCAAGGGATGGGCCAGCTGTTCGATCTCGGCCGCTTCGCGCCTCGCCACGGTCAGCTGCTGCACATCATCGGCCAGATCGAGCCGGAGCTGGCGTCGGATGTAGCCCGCTACACGCAACGCCGTCTGTCCCATCTCTTCGCCTGCATCGCTCTCGACCCGTCGCTGGACGCTTCTTCCGCCGCCCTCAGCAACATGGGCTTCGACGAGCTCACGGCCACGGCCCCGGGGCTGCTGGGTCACCTCGTCTTCCGTCAGATGCGGATCATGGACCGATACCCTCAGCTCTACCTCTGCATCGAGGAGGCCAAGGCCCTGTCCGTCTGGAGCTACTGGAACAGGCAGGGCATCCCCACGCCCTACAACGGCACCCTTCCCAAGGGCGAAATCGGCATCAACACGGCGTATCCGCGCTCCACCTGTAGGGCATGGGTCGCCGAGGCATGCGAGCGAGGTCTGCTCCACCCCACGGAAGAACTTCACGTGGCTCCTGTCCCACGCCTGGCCGATCTCAGCCTGACCGCGATGCGGCGAGACGACTCGGGGAGAGCCATAGGGCATCCGCGACAGCCTGAGCTGCGGTAGTCTCCTTGGCCTTCCTCCCCCCTGCGGGAGGGAGCGCCTTGGAGGATCTGTCCTCCAGGGCAAGGGCAGGAGGGCGAAGACACACGTGACGGACGACCGATTCAGCACGCACAACGTCCAACTCGGCGACGACATCGTGACCAAGCGATACACGTCCTGGGAGCGGGGCGAGCCCCATCGGGAACGGGCGGCTCTGGCACTCCTCGCCGAACACGTGCCCGGCCTTGCGCCCACGCTCGTCCGAGCAGAGCTCGACGCCTGTCCCCCCACGATCGTGATGACCAGGTTGCCCGGCCGCGTCCTGCGCGGCGAGCACGCCGCAGAGGAACAGATCCGCGCGATGGCCGAGGCTCTCAACCGGTTGCACCAGGAGGTCCCGGCGCGCGTGGTCGAGACGATCGAGCCGGCCGCGTGGCGGCCAGCCATAGCCGTGGACAAGGTCCGCGCCTGGGCTGACAAGCAACCCGACCTCGGCGAGGACCCGCTAGTGCGGCAGGCGTTCCAAGCGGGTGCAGCATGGCTGGCCTCCTCCGCCCCTGACAAACTCACCACGAACCCGCTGCCGCCTGTCCTCGGCCTGGCAGACGGAAACCACGCCAACTACATGTGGGATCGGGACGAGCGCAAGGTACGGCTCATCGACTGGGAGGACTCCGGCCGCAGCGATCGCGCCTTCGAGCTCGGCGAGGTAGCCGAGCACATCTCCCGCATCGACGGCACCCTGGACGCCGAACTGCTGCTGTCCTATATCGACCTGACTCCGCAGGAAACTGAGCGCGTACGGGAGTTTCGCCGACTGTTCGCGCTGGGGTGGTTCCTCATGCTCGGGCCAGATGGACCCGCCACACCCCACAACCCGGCGGGCACTTTGGAACGCCAGGCCGAAAGAGTGCTGCACCTGCTCAGCTGACACTCGGGTCGGTTCGCACTAAACGTTGCTTCCGGGACGTGCGAACCGTTGTCTCAGGCGCGTGCGGCGACCCGGAGTTGCCTCTCGGCGTCCAGCTTCGACGGGACGGTGCCCCACCATGGCAGGTCGCGGAGGACGCCCAGCATCCGCAGCCGCTCGGCGCGAGCCTCGGCCAGATCTGCCACCGCCTGCTCGTCCCATACCGCCCGGCCCTCGACGACGTCGACCGAGGACGGCAGCGCGGCGGCGAGCTCCTCGACGCGGGCGTGGGCGGCGTCGAGGGCCCGCCGCGCCTCGATCACGTCTTCAGGTAGGTCCAGATCGGCCATAGCGTCCCCCCGTGGTGCGGTAGTTCGCGACCGATCCTAAGCCGCCTGGGCGACACCAGGAGCCCCAACAGAACGCCGCTCAACGCCAACCACAATCGGTCTCCAGCCGTCTCACAGGTGTCTCGTTCCAACGACCCCCGGAGCTCGCTTTGCTCAAGCGTCTGCTCGTCTCCGCCGCCCTCATCGGGTCGGCTCTGGTCGCCCCCGTAGCGGCTTCTCTCCCCGCCTCGGCCGCCGTTGGCGTCTCCTCAGCGAGCGCGGCTCACGCCTGCACGTACGGCCGATCCGGCAACGTGTGGCGTTGCGTCACGCCGGGCGCCTACTGCCCGCTGGCGGCGCACAACCGGTACGGATACGCCCGAGCCACCAGCCGGCGCTACAAGTGCTCGGAGTACCCGAACGGCCAGTGGCGGTGGAAGCGCGTCTAACAACGCAAGACAGCCCCGCTCTCCGAAGAGAGCGGGGCTGCTGATCCTCGCGACGGGTGCTGCAAGCACACGGTAACCCAGACATGACGAAAACGCCCGCCCTTCCCGAAAAGGGAAGAGCGGGCGATTTCAGTTCCAGGCGACGGCTCCCATGGGACGTCGTCGATCAGGCTACATCCGGCGCGGCTCGGACTTCTCGGCGTTCGGCACGGCATAGGTGATGCCGAGCGCGCCGATCACGGCCAGGGCGACGGTCACCCACTCACCGGTCACGATCACATCGTCGCTCATGGCGGTGACGAGAGTGCCGGTGCCAGCCGAGACGGCGGCGACGATGGCCTTGGAGTAGCTGCCTACCTTGAGCATGGCGTCCTCCTTAGGACGTAGCGGTGGGAGTCGGGGACGGGCTCGGAGCGGGGACGGTCACGCAGGAGTACGTCAGCACCGCGTCCGTGGTCTTGGTGCACGTCTCGACCGCAGCGCCGCGCTTATAGACGACGGTCACGGGAGGGGCCGGGATCGCAGGGATGGCGTCCTTCGTCGGCAGGTAGACCTTGCGCTCGCCGGTACGGCAAGCCCCGTGCTGGCTCTTGCGCAGCCTGTTGGGCTCCAGCAGCCGCATGGCGCCGGTCTTGGTGCTGACACACACGCCGTAGGCCTTGGGCTTGGCCGGCGCGGCAGCCGAAGCAGTGGCAGCGCCGCCAACCGCGAGGCCGACGAGCAGGGCAGTGGACAGGATCGCGCTCTTGGGGATGCGCATGATGAGGTAACTCCTCGGGATGGGGAAATGCGAAAGGCGGACCGCATCTGGCGATCCGCCAAGGTGCCCGCCCGGGCGGGCGGTCAGTTGGTCTCGTCAAGCAGGCCGGGAATCCGGCCGGGACGCTCCTCGTCGAACTCAGGCTCGTCCATAGCGGTCACAGG
Source organism: Nonomuraea sp. NPDC003804 (assembly GCF_040610675.1). Lineage (NCBI taxonomy): Bacteria > Bacillati > Actinomycetota > Actinomycetes > Streptosporangiales > Streptosporangiaceae > Nonomuraea > Nonomuraea sp. NPDC003804. The sequence goes on along the minus strand of NZ_JBEXMT010000010.1, from coordinate 58,130 downwards.
ACGCGCAGCAGGGCTGCCCACGTCTTCTCGTCCACCACCCCGGTCACCTTCAGGCCAGCGGCATCCTGGACGCCCTTGACGCCGTTCGTGTGGGCCTCGGTGAACACGGTCTCGTCGATTACCTCGGTGTCGATCGCGTAGTCACGAGCCCACAGCAGGCCGGTCAGCGTCTTGACGTGCCAGCCCTTGTCTCCCTGCTTCAGCGCGGGCAGATGCTTCACAAGGACCTCCGTGGGGTTCGGCTTGGGCTTCGGCTTCGCAGGCTTTGCGGGCACGTCCGGGTAGGCGGGACGCCCGAACCCTGCGATCGTGGAGCGGGAGCGGACGCGGCGCATGCACGCGTTGGCGGTGTTGAACTCGATCGTCACCACCCGCCCGTCAGCCATGACGGACTCGACGATGCCGACGTGGTCGATGGCGGGGATGTTGCGGCTGCCCGCCCAGTCGAAGAAGACGATGTCGCCGGCCTTCGGCGTCTGATGCCATCGGCCCGACTTGCGGAACCACTCCGCCCAGTACGGGGTGTAGGCGAACTCCCCCACCACCGCGCCGAGGTCCAGCGTGGCGGCCACGTACGACAGGCTCATCGCGCACCACGGGGCGCGGGCGAAAGCTGGGGCGCCGTGTCGGTCGGCGTACCACTGCCCGAAGCGAGTCCAACCGTCAGGCCGCTCGGTGTAGCCGAGGTGCTTACGGCAGGCGGCGATCATCCGGTCACGAGTCGAGGTCATCATCGTCCTCCTCGATCTCGCTCACGTACACCGCGGCAGGATCCTGAGAGATGCGCTGCGGTCCGTCGTCCTCGGTGAGGGCGGCGTCGCCGTACGGCTGCGGCGGAAGCGGCTCGGTCACGGTCAACCTCCGGGTTTGCACGTGTAGGTAGTGGATGAGGGCTCGACAGGGGTGCAGTCGTAGGTGATGCCAGCGAGGGTGAATGTCCAGCCGCTTGGCGGCGGCCCTGCCGGCCCAGTCGGTCCGGGCTCGCCCTGTGGTCCAGGGGCGCCGTCTTTCCCGTCCTCGCCGTCCTTGCCGGGCTCACCCTTGGGTCCGGGAGGGCCTGTGACGGTTTCTCCTGGCTCACCCTTGGGTCCAGGGCTTCCCGCTACGCCAGCAGGACCTACAGCGCCGTCCTTACCGTCGTCACCGTTCTTGCCATCCCTGCCCGGCCGTCCAGGAGGTCCGGTCGGCCCAGGCGAGCCGGGAGGCCCCACCACCGTCTCCCCCGCCGGTCCGCGCTCCCCGCGCGGGCCGGCAGACGGCGTCACCTGCGGCACCCCGCCCAACTGGCGCACCTGATCGGCCAGCACCCGCCCGTCCGACTCGGCCTTCCGCAACTGGGCGCGAACATCGCTGATCGCGGCCATCCCCGCGGCCATCAAACCGGCGAAAGCGAGTGCAGCCACCAGCGGCAGCCACCATGAACGATGCCGCGCCGGCTTCTCAACGGTGCCGTCCTGGTCGAGCCCGTCGTATTCATGGCGGCCCATCGCGACTCACGTCCCCTTGCTGGTCAACCACAGTTGGATCAGGAGGATGACCAGCGGCGACACGAACGCTGTGAAGACCGCCGTGACGATCAGCTTGCGGTCGCTGGCACGCTGCGTCTTCTCGGCGTCCCGCTCGGCCTTCAATGCCGCCAGTTCGCTCTCGTGGTCGTCGAACTGCCTTTGCACCGACTGCTGGTAGGCGTGGAACAGATCAGTCGGCACCACCCGGTCCAGGCGGGCGTTCAGCGAAGCGAACCCCGACTCTAGGGATCTCCGCAGCGCTTCCATGGACCGGTGCAGTTCCCACGGTGTGGGCTCGTCAGGCACACGTCCCCCTCCTGGTTGGTGGCCGTACGCCTCGGTAGTGGTTGGGGTGGCCGCCCGCGCTCCCTCAGGGCGCGCATCCATGCCCACACGGGCGGCCAGGTCTGATTCAGAAGGAGTTGATCAAGGGGGCACCGCGCAGCGAGCCCAGCAGGTCGATCAGTCGGTTATGCACTTCGTTGATCGCGGCTGACTGCGTGTCAGCGAACGTCGAGTTGTAGCTGGCGGGCGCGTCGCCGAGAACCAGCACCGGGTTGCTGACCGCGACACCCTTCGGGAACGGCGGAGTCCTCAACGAGTAAGAGGAGCCTGAGGACTCTGTCCAGTACGGCTCATCCCCGAGCGCGGTGAGGTGGCCGCCATCACCGGGAGGGGACGGGGTGCCCTGGTTGGGGATCACCCATCCGGCCGAGGCGGTGGTGAGACCGGACCGGTTGGTGATGGAGGACTGCAGGTCTCGGACGGCCTGCTCTAGGGCGCGGATGCGGTCTTCCAGTCCTTCCGGCTGTGGAAGGGGCATCAGATCTCCACTTCTTCCTCGAAGGTCAACGTCGCGACCTCTTGGCTGTTGCGGCTGGTGGCACGAACGCTGACGCCGATCACACGCCACCTGCGGTTGAAGCTCGCCCCGCCGCCCCTGATGGGCCACCAGTCGTTGACGAGGACCACGCGGGCGTAGTCGCCCAGGTTGGCCGGCGTCCACTTGGTGTCGTCCAAACGGACCGACACTTGGTGGATGCGGACAGCTCCCGGCCGTTCGGCGGCCCAGCGCTGCGCGTAGGCGTTGAGCGTCGCCGTCTCCTTGACCGAGCTGTAGTCGATCGTCTTGTCGATGCGGGGCCATCCCGCGGTCAGGTGTGCGGCAGCGTTGGCCGGCGTCGACATGAGAGGCGTCGAGGTGGTGGAGGCGTCCGTGGAGACGCTCTCGCCGCGGGCCCGGTAGGAGGTGGCGCCGCGTAGCCCGTCGATCTCCTGGCTCCACGACAGCACGTTGCCAGGCTGCGAGAAGACGTGGTCGGTCTGGGTGCCGAGCTTCGGGTAGCCGAGGCGCAGCAGACGCACCCGAGTGCCTGTTCCAGGGTCGGACGTTTCGATCAGCCACTCGAACCCGTTGTCGGTGTCGGCCAACTCCTTGAGGCGCTGCCCGAACGTGGCGGTTTCGCCGGCCAAGTAGGTCCGGTCACGGTTCACGCCCGACGTGCCGGCCTGCGTGGTCAGGCCGATGTCGGCGGAGGTGAGGTCCTGCATCTCGGTGATGAGGCCGCGGGCGATCTCGAGCTGGTCGGTGTCCTCGAAGGTGAGGGTGGAGCGGATCTCCACCGCGTTCAGATAGGACTCCAGCGACGCTCCGGTCAGCTGCACCTTGAGGGCGCCGCGCCCATCCGACGAGATGGTGGCACGCCAGATGACGTATGTCCCCCAGATGATGCCGTTGCGATAGACATGCACACACGTCCGGCCTGGCCCTGTGGACAGGCTGTCCGGCTCGGATGGGTCGTCCACCCACCTGGGCACGACCTTGGCGACAGCGTCAGCGATCGCATCGTTGACGACATCCACAGTCGCCGAGAAGGAGCCAGGCTCGCCGATCATGCGGGAGTACGACACCTGATCCAGGTCGAGCGTCGTCCGGTAGGCGTCCGTCAACAGGTCGCTGAACACGTACTTGTAGTGGATGTCCGCGGACGGCGGGATCGCCGGCGGCGGCTCGGGAGGAGGGCCTCCCACACCGCCCACATCGACCGTGAAACCGTGCGAGTAGATCGGAGGGAACGGCGACACCAGCGTGTACGTCGCCGACCCGGTCGACGTCACCTCAGGCCGGGCACGCGTCGCCAGGCCGGCGAGGACAGCGCCGCTCTTACGGTCCACCTGCTCGGTGTGCGAGGCAGGCGGCGACCACGACGACGAGATAGACGACAGTGCCGCGGCCCACCGCAGCGTCACACCGGGAGCGGCGGACGGTGACAGGCTCGGGCAGCCGACCGAGGTGTCATCCCCGTTTGCGAGCGACGAGATCAGGGGCGTGTTGCCGTTGTGGTCGGAGATGGCGACGACCGCGCCGATACCGCCCTCAAGCAGAACTCCAACGCCTTGCCTGAACGTGTAGGCGGCCGGCTCGCTCGGTCCGGCGATCTTCCACCAAACCTTGCTGCCCGACCACTCCAACGCATTCCGGGCGCCGAGCAGCTGCCAAGTTGTGCCACCTAGCGGCGGCAGCATCTGCGTGTCGGCGACATCTGCTGCGGTCTGGAAGGCGAGCAGCAAGTCGCCGGGCTGAGTGCCGGGAGGCTTGCTGACCGTGTAGGTGGCATTGGCGGACTGGCCTGAGGAGACCGAACGCAGGGTTGCCACAGCCCACCCCCGATCAGATCAGAGAAGAGGCGGGCAGGTCAGAGGCTTATTCGTGGGCGTCGCGCCACAGGATCTCAACGCCAGCAGTGCCGCCCGAGTCGGTCTCATACGAGATGTCGGATTCGCCGACGTCGAGGAAGAACTCCTTGACCGGCACGCTGATCGTGTCGGACAGGTCGGACTCGTGGTCGGTGCTGCCGATGCGGACCGTGCCGAGCTGCGTATCCACCACGAGGAGGTCCCCAGAGCCGAGCGTGATATCGAAGGCGAGGATCCGGTCCAACGTCTCGTTGATGAGCATCGGGTTGGTTGCCGGGCCCTGGAACCTCAAAACAGGGTTGGTGTCGAGCTGGCCATCGTTGACCAGCGTTGTCGCGCTGGACGCGTTGGCTGGCACCACCGCCGAGTGCTGCTCAAGGCCGTACCGGCGGCTGTCCGGGCACATGATCGTGATGACGGGTTCGGGGGCGCCGACCGACCAATCCCGGTCCATAACGCCTGTCCGATCGATGACCTTGCCGTACGCCAGCAGCGTCTCCGTGTAGCCCCGGACGACGAAACTCCACAGCGTGTTGTCCCGCAGCGTCCTCGTGTCATACCGGAGCTGCCGCAGCAGGCCAGACACCTGCGTCGGATCCGAGATCGCATCCACCTGCAGCTTCACGGTGACGATCCGGCGTTGCAGCAGCGTCCGCCCCGCGAACGCCCCATTCCGGGACGGCTCCTCCACGCTCAAGTCATCGGCTTGAGGCATCGCCTCCCAGCCGGTGATCTCCTTGACCTTGTAGGAGGTGCCAGGCCCCCACAGGACCGTCGAGTTCCACTCGACCTGTCCATCCTCCGTGACCAGGTTGCCGGGGAGGATCGGCACCTGCACCAGCGGCGACGGCACCACACCGGAACCGTCCACCGGCTGAGGGGTGATGGTCGCCTGGAACGTCGCCGTGACCGTAGGAGACGGGATATCCCCAGCGCCTGTGACGACAGAAGGCGAAGCGGCGGCGTTCTGAACCGCCGTGATCGACGGATCCGGCACGTCCCCCGAGCCCGTCACCGTGGCAGGCTCAATCAGCTCAGCCGAGCCGGCCACCACATTTGGGCTGGGAATGTTCGCGGCGCCAGTCACGGTGGCTGGTCTGGCTGTCGCACCAGCGTGCATGTCGGGCGCCGGTATGGTGCCCGCCCCCGTCACCACACTGGGCCTGGCCGTCGCGCCCGTGTGCAGGCCAGGCGCAGGAATGCTGCCCGCGCCGGTCACAGTTGTCGCGCTGACCGTCGCATCGATCGAGCCGGGCTTGATCTCCAAGGCGGCCCACCGCCAGTCGGCGGCGGCCGTGCCTGAGGCGTCCAGGTTGAACTGTACGACCGTGCCCGAGGTCGCGGTGTTGGCGGCCTTGCGCGCGTGCAGACCGGCGAAGCCAGTGGCGCCGTTGAACCAGGCCACCTCATCATCGGTGCTCGTCGGTGCCCCGACGCCGGACCCTTCAGACGCGGCGATGAATCCGCGCGATCCCGCCTGGGAACTGGTGTAGGTGTTGACGTTCGCGTTGTTCGTGGTGGACGTGCCGGTATGGCTGTTCCCGGCCGGGGCGGTCAAGCTCGCCCCGGTGACGACGTCGATCTTCAACGCCGCGAATGGGAAATTCGGCTCATTGATCGTGCACGTGACGGTGATGTTGGTGGCGCCGGCAGCACACGGCGCCGTCCAGATCTCGACGTAGAGGCCGCTGCCGTTAGTCGACTGGACCCGACGCGTCCACGTCAGACCACCGCCGGACACGGCGGGGGCGGCGCTGGATGAGAAGGCCATCACCTGCGCCACCAGCAGCGAATCCGCAGGCGGCGAGAACGCCGCTGTGGTGGCGTTGCCGTTTGCTGTGACCAGCGGCCGGGAGTCGTGGATCGCGATCGCCATACCCGCCCCCTTCTCTCGATCAGGCCAGGTGAGCGGGCATGAAAAAGCCGCCCGGAGGCGGCTGCAGGAGCGAGGTCAGGTCAGGCGGAGATGCGGGCGATGCCGGAAGAACTCCAGGCAACGAGCAGGGTGCCGTCATTCGTCGCGTAATCGGCCCCGAAGTTGATCCCGACAATCAGGTTGTTACCAGCCAGCGAATCGGCGTAGATGATGCCGCCGCGCACGCCAGTGATCGTCGAGCTGTCCCACGACACATCACTGCCGTCCCAGGTGACGAACCCAGACGCCGCCCCCAGTGTCGTCCCGGTCACCACCTTCCCGCCGGCGGTGTAGGCGGTGCCTGACACCTCGTTCGTCGCCGAGTAGGCCGGCGTCGCCGCCGAGAAGTCGGGCGTCAACGAGTTCGTGTACAGGGCCAGCTTGTGGGTGAGCAGCTCCAAGTCGAACGCGATGTCTTCCGCGAACTCCAGTCGAAGCGTGTCCACGTACCAGCCGGATGCCGTCCATGCCATCGGTCAGACCCCCGCCCTGATCACAGCGTCACGGCCGGGCATGCCCTCACGCGGCCTGCCCATGGTGCGCGCCCACCGCCTGAACTCGTGCATCTCCTCGGCGACAGGCCGCAGATCCGCCTTCGCCGCCTTCAGGGCCGCTTCATCGCCAGCCTCGCGCGCCTGGTGAACCTTCTGCTTGGCGGCCTCCAGCCGGTCTTCGAGTTCGGCGCATACGTCCAGGAACTCGGCCGCTCGCCGAGCCTGGATCGCCTCCAGTCGTGCACTCATCGCAGTTCTCCTATGTTGATCAGACGACCGTTCTCAATCCGGCCAAGCACCGTGGGAACGGCCAGGATCTTCACGTCCTGGCCCTCCCACCGCTCCCGGATCTTGTTGCCGAGCTCGTCGAGCGTGACCCGGACCGGCCGCCCGCGACCGTCACGCGACTCTGTCCGCCGCGGCTTCACCCGGTGCGACCACCCCTGAGGGCGGGCCGCGATCGACCGCAGCCGAGCCAGATCAGCCGGCGTGTACGGCTGGATCGTGGACATACGAAACCCGCCCTTCGTAGAGATCGATGTCACGGGCCCTTCGAGCCCAGACGCGAGTAGAGCGCGGCACCGATCAGATCCGCATCGGCCTGCTCGCGGACCACCAGGTCACCCTGGATCGTCACAAGACCCGTCCTGCCAGCAGCAGCACCCGCCGAGCCCGTGTCGCCAGCGATCGAGCCGCCCGTAGGCGCGTACGCCCTCTGAGAGGCCGGCATCTGCTGAGGACGCGACACGCGGGAGGAGTTGACCGGCACGCTGCCGCCGTACGCCTCCCTGAGCGACCCGCCTGGCACCAGCGCGCCCTGCGCTGCCATGCGTGCCCGGATCTCCGCATCAGTGGGCCCCATCTTGTCGCCGGTCTGCACCGGCCCCGGCTTGCCCTTGCCCTTCGGCGAGGTCGTCTTGCCGGTGCCGGTCTTGCCGTTCGAGCCCTGGCTGGCAGACCACGAGGCGGCCTCGCCGATCACCTCGGCTAGGCCCGTCACCGACGACGACAGATCCCCAAGGGACGTGGTGATCGTCTCGCCCATCCCCGTCACGGAGTCGCCCAACGCGGCCGAACCCTCGACCCAGCCCGCGGCGAGGTCCTGCCCGGCTGCGCTCACGTTGACCAAGGTCGAGGTGAGCGAGCCAGCCGAGCCCAGCGTGGCGTCCAAGGTTGACGTCGCCTCAGACAGGCTGGCGGAGATAGCCGACTCGGCGGTGTCCAGCGCCCCTGTCAGGGTGCTGATCTGACCCGATGCTGCCTTGTTGTACAGGGCAAGGCCGAAGTCATCTGCGACCTGGCCAAGCAGCCCGATAGCCCGCGACCGGTAGGAGGTGTCGTACGGGATGAAGGCTTCCTTGTCCCTGCCTTCGCCGTACAGCACGGTCGGCCGGGTCGCGATGTGGGGGCTGCGGACGCCGCCCGACGCGTAGGCTTCGATACCGCCCTGCTCGTAGGCGACGATCCCGCCGGCTTCCTTCTTCTGGACAGCCTGCAGCGTGACCATGACGTTCGCCGCGGCCATCTGCAGGATCGCGAGCTTCAGCCGGTTGAGAGCCTCGTGTGCCTGCTTGGTGTCGGCGCCGACGTCGACCTTCTTGCCCTTGAGGTTGTTGATGACCTCTTGGGCGCCCTTCACACCCTCCTTGGCTCGGTCGGCCTGCGTCCGGTTGACGCCGAACCCTTCGGCGAGCTTGTAGATCTGCTCTCTCGCGGCGGAGGACTTGCCGGCCAAGTCGAACAACTGCGGCAACTGGCGGATGAACGCCTCTCGAGCCTCGTCCGACTTCAACGCCGCTTCGCCGGTCTTGCCGGCCATCTCGCCAGCGGCCTTCGCTGCTGCGACCACCTTCTCGATGTAGCCGCCGAACTGGTCACGCGCCTCGATGACGGCCCGCTTCTGCTTGTCCGTCATCTGGGCGGTGAAGTCGAGCTTCCCGCCGGCGTCTCCGATCGCCTGCGTGGCCTCGTTGAAAGCGTCCTTCAACTCCAACGTCCGCTGCGCCGCGTCAGTCGTGGCGTTGAAAACCCCCATGCTGCTGTTGAAGTTCTCCATCGCCACGGCAGTCGGATCTACTGCTTGGCCCAGCAGAGTCATAGCAACGGTCATGTCGCCCGTCTTTGGAACTGCGCCCTCGAGGGAGGCCGTGTACTGAGGGAACAAGTCCCTGAGTTCCTCGACGGGTGTGCCCGCGGCGAGCATTTGAATGGCGAGCCGATTGAACATTTGGGCTGCCTGCTGGCCCTGCCCGTTGCCCACGAGGTTCGTGAGGCCCTCATCCAGGTTGTCGATGGCCTGTGCGCCGTTGTCCAGGGTGACGATGTCGAAGCTGTCCACGACAGACAACACACCGTTCTGGATCTTCGTGAACGGGTCATCAGAGGCCAACCGAGCTGCAGTGTCGGCGAAGTCCTCGAATCCGGAGGCCAGATCGACGACTCCAGCGACGTTGATGCCGGTCGACTTGGTCTTCATCTGGTCGAGCAGCTCTGGAGCGACCTTGCCGGAGGTGACGAAGTCGGCCATCGCCTTGGAAAGCTTGTCGATCTCTGGGTTAAGTCCCTGGACAGAGTCGCTGAACCCGTCAGCGGCGGCAACGCCCAATGACAAGGCGGCGGCAACTGCGCCGCCCTTCAGGACGCCGCCCAGATTGGCGAACTTGCTGGCGGCGCCGTCCGCCGACTTGCCTGCCTTGTCGAGGCTCCCGCCTAGCGACTGCCACCAGCCGACCGCCCCAGAGATGGCCTGGTAGCCCTTCACCGCGGCGACGGTGGCGGCCAGGGCGATGGCCAGCGCTTCGATCTGGCCCGGGCTCATCTTGGCGAGCATTTCAGCCAGCAGGACGAACGCGCCGAGCTTCAATGAGGCGCCGAGCTTGGCAGCGGCGAAGATCAGGCCGACACTCTTGGCGATAGCTTCGACCTGGGCCGGGTCCAAATCGGCGAGCCTGTCGGAGAGGGTGACGAGAAAGTCGAGAACGCCGGGCCCGAGATTCGCTCCGACTTCCGCGAGCTTGCCAGCGAAGGTGGCGATGTTGCCGAAGATCTCCGCGACCTTCGGGCCGTTCTCCCGCGCGTAGGCGAGGAACTGCTCAAATTCCGCCGATCCCTTCAGCGACTGTCCCCAGTCCTCAAAGTCCTGGGTGACATCCTCCAGCCAGGAAGAAATGTCGTCGGTGTAGGGCAGGAACGCCGACACAATCCCGGACAATCCGCCCGCCACGTTGAGGGCCGCGTTACCCAGGCCCTCAATAGCGCGTGGCGCTTTCTCCCCCAGGTCGTCGAAGAAGGTCGTCCACTGCCGAGACTCCAGCGCTTCCTTCGACGCCTTGGCGAACAGCTCCAGGCCCTTCGCGCCGCCCTTCACGAGCGGCGTAGCCCGGTCCATGCCGACCCGCAGGACGTCCAGCCCGGCTTCTATGGCGGGGAACACGTCGGGCTGCAGAGACCTCTGCCAGGCGACGTACTGGTCCTGGAAAGCCTTGATGTCCTTAGCGAGGGCGCGCTCAGCCTTCGACAGCTCAGCCATCTTGGAGGCAGCTCCGCCGGCAGCGCCGCCAGCCTGCTCCATGGCAGCCTTCTGCTGCAGCTGCGTGAGTGCCAGTTGCTTCTGCGCCTCGATCAGGTCCTGCTGCGACTGCAGCAGCCGGTCCTGAGCGGACTTAACCTGCTCGGACCCTTCGACGCCCGCCTTGTCGGCGGCCTTCTTATCCTCATGCAGCCGCTTCGTACGGACCTGCTGCTCGTCCAGTCGCTGGATAGCCTGCCGGTAGTTGAGTTCGGCCCTTTCCCTTTCCAGGTCGGACGCTTCGGGGTCGGCCTGCACTTCGGCGAGACGCTGCTGCGCCTCCCGAACCGACAGGGCTGCGTCCTCTTCAGCGAGGGCGGCGTCCTTGACCGACAGCGCGTAGTCCTCGATCGCGCGTTTGGCATCCCTCCGGGCGCGTGTGAGGTCTTCCTGCGCCTGCTTGACGGCCTTCTGTGCATCGGTCACCCGGCGCTCTGCCTGCTCCAATTGGAGTGCGCGAGACGCCGCCTCAGCCGCCGTCTGGGCGGCCGACTTGGTTGCGCCGCCAGCGCCGCCAGCGGCGGACGCTTGCTGGTTTAGTGCTTCGTTGATCCGCCCCAGCGATGGGACAGCGACCGCGGCGAACCCGGCCGCTCCCGCGCCGGCGGCGGCAAACGCGGCACCCAGCCCAGCAACGCCGACGCCAATCGAAACCGCGGACGGCAGCGCCGCCAGAGCCGCGCCGACCATGGCGATCGACGCCAGAGCGCCGCCCACGTCCGCGTCGACCTTGACGCGGGCGCGCCGCCCCTCCAGGCGTGACACCGACGAACCGACTGACGCCAGCTGGGACTGTGCACGGCCGGTGTCGGCGTCCACGTCGATCCTGGCGGTCTTGCCGCTGAGGCGGTCGACCTCCCGCTGGAGCGACGCCAACTGCGCAACCGCTGAGGCGGTGTCCGCCCGCACGTCGATCCGCACATCACCGAGGCCGTCGCGGAACCGCTTGGCCGCAGCCTCGGCCTTGGCCATCTCCGCCGCGAAAGGCTTGATATCGGCGTTGAGCCTTACGGTCACAGTCCTGTCCGCCATGGAGGTCACCCCCAGCCGGTCAGGTCACAAATTGACGTGAATGCATGCATGCGCGTGGACGTCGTGGGATGCTCGCGGGCGCGTCTATCTCCCCAGTGGCCTCACGAGTTCGAGGAGTCCGCCCATGCGCCGGTTAAGTGTTCTCTCGGTTCTCGTGCTCGCTGCCGGCTGCTCAATCGGGGGCACCTCCGAAAAGGCGGCGCCGCTGCCCACGATCTCGCTGCCTTCCGACACGACGTCGCCACGCCTTACGGCAGCACAGCAGCGGTTCGCGTCCGCCGTGCGTACAGCGTCCGACAAATACGGCGACGACTCCGACGCCACCCTGGTCCAGTACGGGCGAGACTTCTGCGGCATAGGCGCCAAGGACGACAACCCTTACACCGACTTCGGTGGCAACCCTCCCAGGGTGGAAGGGATCGCCACCTACAAGAGCCAACTCGGCGAGTTGGAGAAGCTCGCAGTCGTCCACCTATGCCCGAAGTACACGAAGGTGTGGAAGCAGGCGATGGCGGGATTCCAGGACGGCGACCACAAGGTAGGCAAGGACATCAAGCCGGGCCGCTACAGGACCTTGGACAAGGGGCTGAAGAGCTGCTACTGGGAGCGGACTGCCAAGAACGGCGACAGGCTCGACAACCAGTTCGTCACCTACGCCGCCGGCCACGTTGAGGTGACGATCCAGCCGACCGATGGCGGGTTCTCCAGCAAGAAGTGCTCTTTCTGGGTGCCCGCCAGCTAGCCCCTAACCTCTCCGCGTCAGCGCCTTCTTCACCTTCAGGTAGACGCCGAACAGCAGGCCGGGAGGACTCTCGGTGTACTCGCCCTTCCGGTGTTCGAGAGGTGTGCATGCGTGACACCGCGTCGGGGGCGGCGCCTCGTAAGCCCCCTCATTTTCCGGATCCGTCGTCTCTGACAGCGGCAGCCCGCATCCTGGGCATTTGTCGAGGTCGTTACGTCGGCGCGCCTTGGCATAGCCGCGGTCTTCCTCATCCCACTCGGCGTCGTGCGTGGTGACCGAGCGGACAAGGCGCCCGTCGTCGTCGTACTCGTACTCTGTGACGGACTTCCGCTGCCTGCCGAGGAAGACCGACCGCGGAATCCCGTAGGCAGCGGAGAGTGCTACTTCTTCGTCGAGTTCCGGAGAGCTGCGGAGACCTTCCTGGATTTTGGGACTTCAACCTTCGACCTGTTCATCGCCCAGAGCGTCGTGAAAAGGTCATCCCACTGGCCATGCGTGAGCCGGTCGACGAGCTGGCCCGCCTGCCCCACGTTCATGGCCGGTTCCACAGCGCACTCTGCGAGCAGCGCAACCCCGAACGTTGCAGGGTTCCACGCCTCCTCCTTGCCCTCGCGGCCCGGGTGCTCAGCCTGCAGGTCAGAGAACCGCTTGTGAGGCAGGGCGCGCAGCCTGATCGAGATGGTGTGATCAGCCATCTCCGCCTCGAGCTCCTGCACCCGCCGAGCAGCAGCCACCCCGGCCGCGCTTGTGCCGGCGAGCGAGTCACGCGACTCCGCTTCGGCGCGGGCAAGCGCCTGCTCGGCTTGCTCCCATTCGGCGCAGAGATCTGCGCGGACGCATAGGGGGTAGACACGCTCGGGCAGACGGATCTGCCCGAGGATGTCGTCGATCGACTGCATCAGGCCGCCACCACCGCGTCCGCGTCGGCCGAGGAGTGGTTGAAGAGCTTGCTCACGAACCGCTGAGCGGCGTTCAGCTCGGGCGGCTGCATGTTGGGCCTGCCGCAGCGGACGGGGTAGACCTCGACGCGCTGGCCGGCGGCGTAGGCGGTCTCGTGGGCGAGGTTGCGGCGCACTACGAGGTAGCCGAGCTGACGGTCGGTCAGGGTGTTCCAGCCGATGTCCTCGGCGGCGACTTCCTTCCGCTTCACGGTCAGCTCGATGCTGTACTTCACGCTCCCGGCGTCCTCGGTCTCGTCGCGCGAAGCCAGCGCCGTGTTATCGACGGAGGCCTGCTCGGGCGAGATGCCGAGCCCGTCCTTGGTGATGTACTCCTGCAGGTCCACGCCGGCGTTCAGCTCGGCAGCGGTGGGCGCGCTGATGTTGGCGATCGTCAGGCAGAACGTCGCCTTGACGTTGCCGTCGCCCAGGAGGTCGGCAGCCATGGGTTACTCCTCTTCGGTCTTGGCCGCCGTGCTGCGGCGCGTAGTCTTCGGGGTCTCGGCCGTCTCGGCGGGCGGGAGAGCAGGTTCGACGAACACCGCGTCGGGGGCGGCGTCGATCGGCTCGTAGTCGGGGAAGTGGCGGAGCGCCTCGGGGGCGATCTCCGTGACGAGCCCGTTCGTCTTGGATCGGACGCGGATCTTCGGGCGGGCCATCAGATACGCCCCACCGCGAAAGTCACGCTCGTAACCGAGGAACACACGAACGTCACCAGGCGCCCGTCGTTCAGGTCGCCGTACTCGGGCAGCATTGGGATCCACTGCTCGGCACCGGTCGTCAGGTTGTAGACCTTGTCCGGCATGTCGACGCCGTACGACGTCTGGCCGACGCCGGACACGGTGCAGGTGATGGCGCCGCCAGAGCCGTTCTTTAGGTGGATCCACGTGCGCGAGTCGGCAAGGACCTTGTCGCCGGTGGTGGCGGTCGCGGGGTGGTAGGTCGGCGTGACGCCGGCCGCCGTGACCGCCTGAGCTGTGCGGGTAGCCACTTCGGGCTCCTTTCGGGCATGCGAAAGAGCCCGCGCACTTGGGGTGTCGGGCTACGAATACGGAATGGTTAGGCGGCTTGGGACCGGAATTCGATCTCCACGACCGCCATGTACACGGGCGGGTTCACCGAGTCATCGCGGAACGCGGGAGGGCCGCCGGGCGTCTGGACGCGGTAGGTGGTACGGCCTACGACGGTGAGCCGCTTGCCGATCAGCGCAGTGCGAATGTCGTCGGCGGCGGACTCGGCCTGCGCTTCGCTGGCGCCGAACACGTTGATCTGGCAGGAGTAGTCGAGGTACTCCAGCGGTTCGGCTTCGTTGCCGTCGGGTACTCCCGGCGACGGGTAGACGACGGCGTACCGGACGTAGTTGGAGCTGCCGGGAGCGCCCTGCCAGCCTGCGCCGGCCGGTTTGGTGGCGCGGCCGACAAGCATGGGGATCGCGGCGATCTCGCCTACGACAGCGGCGGTGTGGGGTGCGGCCGGGGCGATCGGGATGGTCATTCGAGTGCCTTCTCCCCCACCTGGCCGAACACCTCTGGCAGCGGCTCGATGACCTGCTCGAACGGCCTCGTCAGGTACGGCCGTGGGCTCATGCGGCTCGTTCCCCAGTGGACGTAATGCCCGTAGTTGGCGGTGGGTCCGGCCTCGAAGCCCATGCCGTCCTCGTCGATGTCCACGCCGATCGAGCTCTTCAGGTTGCCAGTGTCGACAGGCGTCACCGCCTGGGCGGCGGCGACAGCGTCGAACCCGGTCTTAGCGACCACAGCCTTGGTCAGCGCCTCGGCTTTGGCAGGTGCCTTGCCGAGGTCGCGTATGAGCCCATCCAGGTCGGAGGTGTCCCAGCCCATCACGCCTCCTCGGTGAGGTTGGCCTGGCAGGCGAGGACTCGTTCCCACGTCTCCCCAGAGAGCCGCACATCGGTGACCAGCAGTTCGAGTCCCGCGATGCGCGGGTCCTGGCCTGAGGTGACCGTGAGGTGGTCGCCCTCGAACACGTTGGCGGCGTCCCATTCGATGGCCACGTCGTAGCTGCGGAGGGACACCTGCTGCTCGCCGGAGACGACGATGCGGGCGTCTGTCGGCTGCGGGATGATCCGGCAAGGGCCTGTGTAGACGACGGTGAAGGTGGGCGGATGCCACACCCCGTCATCGTCGATGCCGCCCTCGCCGGTCTGCCGTCGGATCGCGCAGGTCGCGGTGTGCGTGCCTGACGCGACAGGACGGTGATGCTCAGACCAGCGGGCCGGGACCGGGCCGTGCCCTGCGAGAGGCATGGATGCCACCCCCCTAGCAGGGCTCGTAACCCAGGTATCCGAGGTGTGGGTCGAAGTCGACGATGTCGAAGCCGACCGTGTCGTCCCCAGTACCGTCGTCTACCTGCTGGCGTAGGGCCGCGGCTCGCGCTCGGAGCTCGGCCGCGACCTTGGCGCCGTCGGTGCTCAGATCCTGGGTGGTGATGACCTTACTGACCAGCGCCTCCGACGAGGCGATGGTGTCCAGCGCCTGAGCGGCGGCAAGCTTGACGCTGCCACCCTCCAGGGTCAGAAGGGCTGCGATCTGCTCATCAGTCAGCAGCAGGTTCGCCTCGTCGACATCGGACACCAGCAGGCGTACCTTGCCGGCGTCCGTGGTGTAGTCGATCGCCACGGCTAGGAGGACGCCTGCATGCCTGCGTTCCGGAGAGCCGTCTGAAGCGCCACCACCGTGGCCCGCAGGTTCGACACATCCGTGCGCAGTGCGTTGTACTCAGCCTCGGTCGGTGCGTCGCCACCCGTGGCTGTCGCCGAGGTCAGCGCGGCAGCTGTGGCGACGTGCGCTGCCTGCGGCTTGGTTCCGTAGTAGGCGGCCTTGGTAGCCATCAGCTGGTCTCCTTCACCGTTTTGGGCTTTCGTGTGCGGCGTACAGGGCGGGCTGGCGCTTCAAGGGGCGTGTCCGGCTCCTGTGGTTCAGCCGCTTCGGGCTGCGCCGCGGGCTCGCGCAGCTCAACCGTCTCGGCGTCGACCACAGCGGGCCGTTCGGGGAGACGGTCGAGGATCTGCGCGAGCATCTGGTTGGTCTGGTCCTGCCGTGCGGCGATGGCAGCCCAGAACACCTGGTCGCGGGTGATCGCCTTCGGCAGGTCGGTCACGGCGTGGTGTCGCCCGTCGAGGCGATGGTCATCTTCGGGTCGACGAACACGCCGCCGAAGATGTGCCGGATCTTCTTCGCCGACCCGTCCGTCTCGAAGTCGAACATCTCCTCGCCGCCGCCGATCCGGCGGGCGTCAGGGATCTTCTCGAACAGGGCGGGAGCCTCATAGCCGCGCAGCCGGCCGAACTCCATCGCAGGGCGAGGACCGTTCGGGTTCGCGAACAGCCACCACGAGGAGTCAGCGTTCGCCGTGGTGGCGACCGACGGGATCCAGTAGTTGAGGCTGTGGCGCAGGTTCGCCGACACGCCGTTGCCGGAGATGATCTGCACATTGCCGGAGGCGTCCACGACCCGGTACTGGGTGGTGTTGAGGATCTCCTCCGCCTCCAGCGCCAGGCCGGGGCCGGTCACAAGCTCGACCGCAGTGACCCGGATCGGGTTGCCGTTGTCGTCCTTGCGCTTGAGCAGCTTCGTGATGGCGGCCTGAAGGTTGTCGCGGGTCAGCGCGGCCTCGGGGACGCCGTCGAGGAAGTTGTCGTTGCCGACCGTGTAGACCGAGGTGAGCGGGCCAGACGCGCCGCAGAACAGGCGCGTGACGAACTCCTCCTCCGAGTCCCTAGCCGAGTCGGCGAGGTCCTGCGGGAGCCGCATGAACGCGTCGAGGTCGTCGTTGATCATCGCTTCGAAGGACAGGCCGAACGCGGCACCGTACTTCTCGACCTTGTACTTGTACTCGGCCTCGGCCTGGCCGCGCCGCTTGTACTCGCCGAGCTCGCCGACCTTGCCGAGCAGGCCGCGCACACCCGAGGTGGCGAACCGCTTGACCTCGCGGAAGTCGTTGACGGTTGAGCTACGGGTGTAGTTCATCCACGTCGGCGAGGTCGCCTCGTAGGCGCCGTACAGCTGCCGGTCCAGGCTGTCAGCAAACAGCTTGGGGAAGTCCGAGGTCGTCATGGCCTCGGCGAAGTGGTGCAGGGGACGGCGACCCGTGTAGATCTCGTCCATGAACTTCACGGCCTCGGCGAACTTCGCCATGTAGCGCGGGTCCTGGGAGCGCTGGCCGAAGCTCTTGCGCTCGCTGCCGAACATGGCGCCGATGGAGGCGGTTTCGAGGTCGATCCGCTCGACCGTGGCCTCGAACAGGTTGCTGTTGGTCACGTGGATCTCCCTAGTAACCGATCTTCACGGGGATGGTGGCGGTAGCGCCAGCGCCGACGGTGCCGAGCGCGTAGCCGAAGCGAACACCGTTGGTGGCGTCCTTGTTGACGGGCGGGGTCTGGCCGGCCTCGTAGTAGAGGATGTCTCCGACTGCGACCGCGGAGTTGCCGGACTGGTTCTCGCCCTTCACCGACAGGTTGGCGACGCCGTCGAACTTGACGGTGGTGAAGCCGTCACCGTCCTCCTTGGTGAGGGCGACGCCGGGGATCTGACCGACCAGGACCGGGTCGCCGGAGACGGGGGTGGCAGGCTGGGAGCAGACGAGACGGATCTGGTCGCCCTCTTCGTAAACGATGTTCGTAGCCATCGTGATGTGTTCCTCTCGCTTCGTTACGGGCGACCAGCAGCCGCGAGCTTGGCGGCCTCATCGGACATGCCGCGCCTCTTGTACGCCTCCTCAAGCTGAGAGGCAATGAGGGAGGCGTTGCCACGCTCCTGCTCGGCAGCGACGGACGTGGTGGACTCGCCCAGGCCCCGGACCTGACCCACGCCGGCCGCCTCGGCCAGCGAGGCGAGGTAGGACGCCTCGGCGGTGACGAGCTGGTCGACGCGGGCCTTGAAACCGGCCTCGTCCAGCTTGTTGTCCTCGGTCAGCGGCACCTGCTTGAGCGCCTCGTCCAGGACGCGGACGCGGGCGGCGGCCGGCATGTCGGCCTGGGTGACCATCTGCACGGCGATGGGGCGGGCGGACTCGGCGGCGCGCAGGCGAGCCGCCTCCTTCAGCGCCTTCTCGGCCTCGGCCTTGGCTGCGGCAGCCTCCTGCAGCGCCTGAGCCTTCTCGGCCTCGAGGTTCTTGCGCGCCTCTTCCAGCTCGCGCGCCTGGTCCTCGTTCAGTTCGGGCATCTCGCCCTCCCTTTCGTTCTCGACGGCGGGCGAGCTGCCCGGCTCGTTCTGGGATTCCGCCACCTCGGAGGGCGCGGGGTCTGTAGTAGTTGGCTCGTCGTGGAGCGTTTCGCTCATGGCGGCCGATTCGGACGGCGTGATGTCGTCCCACAGGTCTCGCTCGTACAGGTGCGGGACCTTCTCGGCGACGACCCGATTGAAGGCGCCGAGTCCTTCGCCGATGGCGTTGGACAGGCTGATGCGCTCGTCTCGGGTGAGGCGGCCTTCGCCGAACATGTCGTCGCACATCTCGGTGAAGGACCTGTGGATGCGTGACTCGATCCAGTGGCCGACGTTCCGGGCCTCTGTGAGCCGCTCGTCCTCTACCTCGGCTTCCCCCTTGGGCTTGGCCCTGGTGTCGACGGCCTTGCGCAGCAGGTCGCCCGACTGTGCGCGGGCTGATTCGAGCAGCGCCACGATCTTGCCTCCCGCTCCTGCCGCAGTAACGAAGTCCACCGACGCGGCTTCTGTGAGGCCGGTGACGATGGGTCCGCGGACGCCTTCCTGCTGGGATGCTTCGACGGTGCCGGAGGCCCGGATGCTCATCCCGATGTCGCTGGCCATGGCTTCGATGACGGGCGCCCAGTGCGGGTACACCTCGACATCGGCGTATAGCCCGTCTCGCTCGTAGACGGCGGTGGAGGCGAGCCGTCCGGCGAGGTCTCTGACGGAGCGTTCGGGCCGGTCGTAGGACTCGGTGGCGCCCGGGTGGTCGAGGAAGACCGGCAGGCCCTCCCTGAAGACGCCGGCGTCGCGCTTCAGCATCGCGGCCGGGTAGTAGCCGCTGGAGCCCTGCACGTCCCCTGCGATGATGCGGGCCCGGAACTTACGCCCCTTCGGCGCCTGCCCGCCGGCTGCCTCGGCGAGCGAGACGTGCTCGCTCAGCGCGTGCTGCATGGGTCTCTCCGCTTCGTCGAGAGCTTGTGACATGGCGTCTCCCCAGGCGCTGTGGTGAGGGCCGTCGATGGTGATCCCCCAGTCGCCGCCGTCTGCGGGCCGGATCTCCATGCGGCTGTCTTCGCTGCCCCAGTCGCCCGTGATCTCGACGGAGACCTTGCCGGCGTTGGTCGACACGGTCTTGCTGTAGGTGTCGCGGGCGGGGGTGTCGGGGTCGTCCATGTCGTCGATGAGGGCATCAATCGCCTTGTCGATCTTGGCGAATGAGGAGCGGTTGAAGGTGACCTCTCCGCCCGGCGTGCGGATGCCGATCTTCTTGCCGTCCACGAACACGTCAGCAGCGCCGTTGCCGGTATCCACGCGGGACGACAGGCCGGTCTGCTCGTGAGCGCGTTCCATGCGGGTGATGTCCCGGTCGGCGAGATCCATGGTGGGGCCGTCGTCGAGGGCGAGGTTGACGCCGCCGCGCTGCCGGGTGATCTTGCCGATGCCGGGCAGGGTTTCGCTGTCGCCGTCGTCCCAGTCGGTGGATACGGCGAGCGTGTCGAACAGCGACTTGGCCTGCTGCTTGCTCAGCTTCTTCGAGTTGGAGCCGTTGCTGATGCTCGTCTCGCCGCCGGCGGTACGGGAGATGGACGCGGTGCCGCCCTTGGACAGGGTCACCTGGGAGGAGGCGATCGTGTCTGGCATGCCGAGCCGGCCGCCAGCAGCGCCCCTGCCAGACCCGCCGGTGGAGGGCTTGGAGTGCCTGCCGCCGCCTCCCGTGGAGGCGAACTGACCGTCGCCGTCGCGCGGGTGCTCGCTGGGGTCCCACGAGTGACGGCCTTCGTCGAGAAGGGCGGTCATGATCTGCTCCCCCCTCGCGCGATGCGCTCCAAGTCCTTCACAGGGCGGACGCCGTACGAGTCGCGCCAGCCGGTGGTTGTGCGGCGCTGCGACAGGTCGGACCAGGCGATCTGGCCGGAGTCGAGGAGTTCGAGACGGCGGCGGCCCATGATGGCCAGCCGCTCATCCTGCGGAAGTGCGTCGAACACCTCGCGGGCGTCCTGCACGGCGTCGGGCGGCTCAGGGATGTCGAACCCGAGGTCCGCCCACGACTTGGTCTTTGGTGTCCTGCTGCATCGGCCTTGCTGGTGGTCGATAGGGCCGGGCTCGGACATCGGATGCACGGTGCCGTGCATGGCGAAGCATGACGGGCAGGTGCGGCCTCGGCTGGAGTTGAGTTCGGCCATCCACACCCAGCCGTCCAAGACGTCCTCGTGCTGCTCCTGGCCGATCTCTGCTGCCTGCCGATGAGCGTCGAGGGTCTCGGTCCTGGCGAGGTTCAGCGCTCGCGCCAAGCCGCCGTTGAACTCGCCCTCGAGGTTGCGCATCATCCGTGCCGCCGCGGTGCGCGGGTTGTCCCCCACGACCACGCCGCGGATCAGCTCGCGCTTCATCGCCGCTGTGGCCTCTTCTGCGAGCGGCCAATGCTTGGCGTGGATCTGCTCGGCTGTACGGCGGACGATCGCGTCCACGGTGTCGGGCCGGTGGCGCCTGTAGCGGGCCTGCAAGGCGAGCGTGGACCCGTACGGCAGCTGCGAGGCGACAAGGTCGCCCTGCCCGTCCAGGGCGATCCTGGCGGCCTCAGAGACGCCAGCGAGGGTCTGCGACCGCGTCAGCTCAGCGAGGCGAGTAAGCGCCGCGGCGATCACGTCCAGAGCTGACATGGCTCGCGCCGTTTGCTCGATCACACGGCGGGACGGCCATTTCCCGTCACCGGCTTGAAGGATCTCCGTGATACCGCTCGCGACCTCGAAAGCGATGTCGTCCCAGGCGCGCACCCAGGCAGCCACAAGCGTCCGGGTGATCGTGTCGAGGATGGACCCGACGGCGCGCCTCATCTGCTCTACCAGGCGTAGCGTCTCGGGGGTGATCGCCATGGATCACCCCCGAGCTATTTGTCCTCGTCGTCGGGTTCCTCGTCCTGGTCTTCCTCGTCAGGCTCCGGATCCTGCTCGGGCTGCTCGTCTGGCTCGTCTTGGCGGCGGCCTGCCAGCAGCTTCGCGGGGTCGTCGCCGCGGCGGAACGCGTCCACTGCTGCCTGCCCTGCCGCGCCTGCTGCGCCCTCGGGAGGCCGGAATTCGCCGTCCTCCCCCGTCAGGCTCTCGATGATGGAGTCGATGTCTCGCACGCCGAGTGCCTCCAGCAGGAGACGTACGACGACGAGGGGCGGCAGGTAGCCGGTCGCGTCGGCCTTGACGATGGAGTCGACAATGACCGCAGGGTCGAGGTCGTCGATGTCCGGCCAGGACAGGTCGAGCGTGCGATCGGTGTTGTTCGCCAGCTCGATGGCTTCGTTGCCGTCCTCGTCGCGGGTGACCTTGCCCTTCAGCGCGCCCTGGGGCGCCTTGACGGCTTGGTCGATGACGTAGTCGAGGATCTGCCGGTATGCCTCTCCCCACACCGACCTGCGGAGCTCCATGCTGCGCTCGGTCGGCGTGTCCAGAGTTTCCGCTGTGGCGCGAGCTCCGGTGGTGCCGGGATCGCCGAGCAGCATCGTCACCGGCACGTCCAGGGCTGCGGCCACCATGGCCGCGAGCGGTCGGCCGGACTCGGAGTCGATCGTCGCACCGCTCTTGGGTACGGCTTCGAGTGCCATGTCGGGCGTCATCAAGGCGGTGGCGCCGGCGTGCTGAGGTTCGCCCGAGTAGCGGTCGGTTCCTGGGCCTGCGGCGATCCTGGCGCGGGCGGCGGCCTGCTTGCTGCCCTTGCTGGTCAGCTTCCACGCGAACCGGCTCAAGCTCTTGATGAGCCGGGCCCAGTCGGTGAGGAACTCCTTGTACGCCTGCGCCCAGTCGATCGCCGCGTACGAGTCGGGAACGCCCCACTTCCAGCCGAGCTGGCTGTTGACCTTGACGTGGTAGACGGGCGCGTCCCAGTACACCTCGGCCAGGCCGGCGTCGCCGTACATGGGGAACGACAGGCGCCGCGGCTTGATGGGCGGGTTGTAGCCGAGCGCCGGATAGTAGGCGACCATCCGCTCCTGCACCACGCCGGATTCGGTGCGGCGGTCCTGCCACCATTCGCGGCGGTAGAACCAAGGCTCGCTGCGGTCTTCGGGGTTGCAGATGACGTCGGTGATCTCGTCCCACGGCAGGGTCCGCACCTGGACTCGGCCGGTTGAGGGCCGGGTGAACAGGGCGAGGAACACGTTGCCGTCGGAGTACAGGGCCCGCTCGAGCTCCTCATGCGCCTGGTCGCCGGTGAACGTGCGCCGGTTGCCGGCGTCGTCGAGGAACTTTTGCACCACCGCGTTGACGTCCTGCCCCTGCTCCCCTGTCGCGCGAGCGCTGATCTGGATGCCCTGCCCCCACACGTAGCCCGTCCGCAGGGACAGGCCGCGGCGGAGAAGCGGCGACTTGATCGTCATGATGCGGCAGACCGCGGTGATCTGCTGCAGCCCTTCACGGCTGAACTCCTGCTCGGCGTACGCGGTGAGGCGCTGCCAGCCCGGCTCGTGCATGCGGGCTTCGAGGTCAGCCATCGACTCGCGCAGATGCTCGACCATCTGCCGTTCGGCCCTCACCACTTCGGCCAGTTCCGTGCGTCCGGTGACTCGGTAGAACGTCTCTTGCAGGCGGGAGGCGAAACCCACAGCGGCCTCCCTCGGCTCAGTACGGGCTTATGGCGTAGCTGTCGAGTTCGTCGTCCAGCTCGGTCGCGTCGATGATCAGGTCTCCGGCGAGGATGGGCGCGAGCAGCATCCGGTTGATCGCCTGGGTGCAGGCGTCTACCTGGTCATCGTGGGCGGCGTTGGGGAAGCCGTTGTGCTCCTGGACGAACCCGCCGACCCAGGGGCACAGCTCAGGGGCGGGAATCCAGACTTGGCCGGCCTCGATGAACGGGGTGACGGCGCGGGCCCTGGCCTCTTTGGATCCGTCGGGCTCAACGGGGACGAGGCCGGGCACCTGCCGGGACAGCGAGTTGATAACCGCGGTCCCGTTGGCCTTGTCCTCCACCAGCTTCAACGTGGCCTGGGGCCACTTCGCCGCCATCCGCCGCAGTTCAGCGCACGTCTCGGTGAAGCTGAGCCGGTCGTGGACCTGGTCGAGGAGGAACAGCTCGAGGCCGTATCTTGCCCAGACCTGGCCTACGACGTAGTCGGAGCCGTCGGTGTTCTTGAACGTCATGTCCCACGACATGCAGACTTCGTCCGCGCCAGGGGCCCAGCATGAGCCGTCGGGGCGTTCGATCCACCGTGGCGAGGTGTACTCGCGCCACCATTCGCGCTGGAAGATGTCGCCGGCGGCGGGCGCGGGTCGGCCCTGGTAGAGGCTGGCCCATGTGCGGGAGCCTGAGCGGACCTTGATGGCTTCCCACTGTGCTCGGGTTCGGCCACGGGCCGACTCCATGAACTCGCCCGGCTCACGGCCGAGCGGGTCGACCTCGCCCTTGTTCGGGTCGTGGTCCGCCTGCGCGGGGATGTTGACGACCCGCCACAGATGCCCGTCCTCCGCGGCGAGCAGGCGGCCGGCGAGGTCGTCCTCATGCCAGCGGGTGAGGATCAACACCACGGGCGCACCCGGTGCGAGGCGGGTCGCTGCGACGTCGGTCCACCAGTCCCATGCCCGCTCGCGGAACACCGCGGAGTCGGCTTGGGCCCGGTCCTTGATCGGATCATCGATGACGAGCAGGTCTACTGGCCGGCCTGTGAGGGCTCCGCCGATGCCGGCCGCGTAGACGCCGCCCTCATGGCCGACCAGCTGCCATTCGTGTTGGGCTGACAGGTCGTCCCGGACGGACAGGCCAAGCTCGCCGCCGTGGACGATGATGTCGTCACGGATGGCCCTGCCCCACCGGCGAGCAACACCGTGCTCGTAGGAGGCGATGGCGATCCGCGTGTCAGGCTTCTGCGTCAGCGCCCACAGCGGGAACCGCCGAGACGTTCGCTGGCTCTTTCCCTCCTGCGGGGCGACCGAGATCACGAGACGCCCGTCCGGGGTGTCCAGCAGTCGCACGAGCTCGTCGTCGAGGAGGTCGAGCATTAGCGTCTGCCGCGTCTTCGGGTCGAGATGCCGGGCGAGGTCACCAGGGCTGGCCCAGCGGCGGCGAGGTGGCTCGAAGAGGCGGGCGGCAGCTTCCCAGGCGGTCAAAGTCATGCCGCCCCCTACAGAGAGTGACATGCTTGCTGATCAGGCAATCCCATGATCAATCTATGCCCGTCTCACCGACCGGATACCGGCACTCCCGCACCCAGGATCACGCTGCGTTACGCAATCGCCCGGAGATGCCGGGGCACCACTGTGCCGACCATCTGCCGCTGCTCATCCGACAACTCAAGGTCGTCCAAGATGCGCCCAATCACCGAAGCGATCAGCGCCCCCTGCTGCTCAGCCAGGCGCACCTGCCGCTCAGCGATACCCGCAGCCAGCGCCGCCTTGCTCACGTCCGTTAGGTGCTTGCGCTCTTTTTGGTACAGCTCCAGCCACACGTTCGGCTTAGCCGCCGACGTCGTGTCCGTTCCAGTGAACTCGCCATAGCCTTTGTCTACCTCCTCGACAACGCCCCACACCAGCTCATCCTCGTCGAGGTCGCGCACCTTCTGCTCCAGCCACGCCACGTGGCCAGCACTACGATGCACCTCCTCGAGGAGAGCCGAAGCAGGGTCCACCTCGCGAGGCAGGCCGTACGTGGCGACCGCTCGCCGTGCCATCTCTGCCTTAGCAGCGGCCTTGTGGGTTGGCGTGCTCCCGCCGTGGTGCTTGCACTTCCCGATTCCGGGGTGGTCGGTGCCCCAGCCAGCAGGATGACCACACGTCTGGCCGCCCCGGTTCGTCCCGCCGCAGCGGGCACCGCCATGGCCAGTGCCGTTTTGGTTGTCGTTCATGGCCTGTCCTCGCGTCCTGGGACGACGTCGATGGCGTGGGCGTTCATCGGCATCGCAGGTTGGGGGCGACGGCGTCGCTGGACAGGCACCACATGCCCGCCTCGGCGCCGAGGTAGGCGTCGGTCACGAGGAGGACGAAGCAGGCGAGCCAGATGGCTATATGCCAGTACCAGCGCGCTTCACAGCCTGTGGCGAACGCGAGGATCGCGTTGCCGAGGCCGAGGACTCCGCCGAAGCCGAGGATCATGGCGATGACCAGGAATACTTCCGTTGCGGTTGCGAGCATTTGTTCTCCCGGTATGGCGACGGCCCCGAGTCCGGGAGGGTCTCGGGGCCGTCTACCTGCGGTAGCGAGCCGCAGGATCTTGGATGGGGTTAGCTGTCGATCAGCCCGGTCTGAGCGAGCGTGAGCAGGCACAGGCCGGCACACACCAGCACGAGGACCCACGCCTTTTGGATGGCGGCGACGATCCCGCCGGCGGCGAACGCGATGATGGCGAGCAGGAGTAGGACGTCCATGTGGAGCCTCCCTGGTCTAGCGGTGGGGTGGGTGGCGATCAACCGTTCACGTGTTCGAGAATGCCTGGGTGGAGACGACTCGGGTTGAGCTGCAGAACTGGCCACACGACCGCGGGCCCGGCGGATGGGTCGTACCTGAGGGGCAGCTGATGGCGCGCTGGGTCGTCTCGCGCGTGCACGCCCGATATACAGCGCCCGAGGTGCCCGCAGGTGCGATAGACGAGCGGGGCCGGCCGGTGCGGCGCAGGTTCGAGATGCGCGCCTACCTCGTTGATCTGGACGGCGAGAAGTATGGGCTGCCCGACTACCTGAACGTGCTCGTGCATCAGGTGCCGCCGGTCGGCTGGTGGTACGTGAAGGCTGTCGATGGCGACTATCTGGAGCGGATCGAGCGCTACCGGGACCCTGACTAGAAGTTGTGGAGACAGCGAGGGCACGCGTCCGCCGCTTGGAACTTGCTCAGCGGCCACGGCATCACCATGCGCGGAGCGGCCTTGTTGTACTCGAGCTTCCAGTGGTCTTCGGTCTCGTAGACGAAGCCGCATTCGGTGCACGCTCGGAAGGGCTTGGCCTGGCTCTTGTCTAGCCTGGGCCATCCTGCGGTCGGGTCGGCATCTTGGATGACCGCGTCCGTCATGTTGACGGTCACGGGCGGACCTGCGCACCGGTCGACGATCTCGACCGTGTCTGGCACGACCAGAACGGTACGGGCACCACACTCGGCTCCAAACCGCTGCCACAGCTCCAATGCCTGCTCGTCTGGGACGCCTTCGACCTGGTCGACCACCAGGGCGTAGGGCTCCTTGACGACGCCCCCGATGGCGACTGTAGGGAGAGGGAGGATCTGGATGCGCATCGCTGCTCCAAGGGGGTCTTAGGGGGTCGAGGTGCGGCCCAGTCCTGACCCCCCGGAGAGGACGGGCCGCACGTTCAAGGGGTGATGTCGGCCTGGCCCTCTCTCGTGGACTGCTCAATCCAAGAGAGCCAGGCCGGCATCGGGGGCTCTACACAGCACGGGGAAGGGCTGTGGAGCTACGCAGCCTGCCGCGAGACGGCTGCGTGTCTGGGGATGTCTAGGGGCGTATAGGGCCCCGAAAATGCGAGAAGCCCCCCGGTGGTGGAGGGCTTCTCGACGGCTCTCGCCGAAGCTAGCAAGGCTGATCATGTCAGATCATCGTTGCGTGCGCAACTACCCTGCTTGCCGTGTCGGAACGGTCATCAGGTCGACGACGTCGCCGACGCGGAACAGCATCCGATCGTGGCGGTCGAGACCGGCCGGGGTGAGCCGCTTCCTTGACACCCACGTGTGGATGAGCGCGGGCTTGATAGGCCGCACCAGGCTGGTAAGAGCGCGGGCGATCACCGGTGCGGGAAGTTCGAGGTCGTTCATGGAGTTGAGCATCCACTTGCGGCGGGCTGCCACCTCGTAGCGCAGAGGCTTGTCCTCGTCGTCAACGCACCAGCGGCAGGTCGTGGTTGCGGCGCCAGGCTTGGCGTACAGTCCGCCGTCGCAGCCGTCGCAGGGGCCGGCGTAGACGAGGTCCCGCGGCGGCGTGTCAGTGGCGCGGCGGGCGTTACGCACAGCGGTGAGGATCTCCTCGACGGCGTCCGGGCCGGCGGGGTGGGCGATGAGAGCGCCGGCGTGCCGGTGGAGCCAGGGTGCGACGTGGGCGGGGTGGTGGTGGGGTTCGCGGCCGAGCTCGGCGTACAGGCAGGACGGGTGGGTGCATGTGCCGCAGGTGGGGCCTTGCAGGACCTGGACGGAGGCGACCAGGACGCGCGCCCAGCCGAGCAGGAGCACTGACAGATGCTCGGCGGCATCGGATGCGCGCTCGTTCCACGGGAGCGGCTTCTCAGTGCTGCGCCCGCCGACGCTGCCGCCGGTGAGGCGGGTCTGCCGGCTGATGGCGAGGTCCAGGTCCTCGAAGAGTCCTGGGACGGCGGCGAGTTCGCGGCGGAGTTCTGACGAGCAGGCGCCGCAGATCTTGAGCGAGCCGGGCATGATGCGGTCGCAGATGGCGACCGGGCAGGCGATGGCCAACGTGTCCCCCGTAGGTGTCGCTACGCTGTACGGGAGACCACTGGTGAGGCTGGTGGGCTGGCGAGGTTGTTGTGGGGTCGAGGCGGCTTCCCGTGGGCGCGGGGAGCCGCTTTCGCGTGTAAGCGCTCCCGCCGTCCCGTGTGTTCCCGGATGCCGCTATTCGATCGTCGAAAGCAGGGCAACCCTTAGGTTGTAACCGCGTCTTCCTCTAGCGCAGGACGGGTGTCTGCTGATGCTTGCTCGGCGAGCCAGGCACGGGCGTTGCGCTTGGCCACCCAGCGCCCGATGGGCTTTCCCCGTTGTGTCTCGAGGAGATGGGCGAGCAGTAGCACGGGACCAGTGAGCTCTTCGACGACCTGGTCATTGGTCTTCTCCGATATGGCGGCGCCGCGCACGCGGCCGACCAGCCGCCCGTAGAGCTCGCGGCCGAGGGCGGATTGGTGTATGCCCGAGACGACCAGGTGGTCTTGCAGGGTGCGGGACAGGTCGACGATCTCAGACCGCATGCGGGTCATCTCCGCGATGAATTTCTCCCGCTCAGGAGAGCGAGCGAACGGATTGCGCGTAGTGATGCCGCCTAGGCGCATAAGGATCTCACGACAGGCATCGATGGCTGCGAACCGGGCACGCTGGACAGCCAGGATCCGTTCCTTGCGCGCCTCGAGTCGAGGCTTCGCAGCCCACTCGATTGCTAGTGCTACGAATGCTGAGACCACGGCAGACGTGAGAACCGTTGTGATCGTGGCTGCATTCACGTCGCGCCCTCCAGGAGATCCATCTGTCCGTCGCAGTCCCATCCTTGCGGGACGCCGGTGATCCGGATGGGCTTTCGAGGTGCTACGCCCAGTTTCTCGGCGCAGTCCTGGCCCAGCCCAAGAGCCTGGGACGCGGGGTCCCGCAGGAGACGTCTGCAGGACCCGCAACGGACTACGTGGTCACGGACGGCGGGCTCGCCGAAGTCGAGAAGCACACCGCACCTCCTCCCACCATTCGGTGAACACGACGTATTCCGTGACGGCCGTCATCACGAAGAGGCTGATCGGGACGCCGAGCAGCTCTGGAGGCGCGGTTGTCGCCAGCCACACTTCGGCGGCCATGACACCGAGCCCGACGATCAACAGCATGGCGCCGACTCTCAACGCTCCTCCTCGGGTACGGCTGTCTGGGTGTTGTCGATAGCGGCGAGGACCTGCTGAGCCACCAGCCACATGCCGGGAGCGTCCTTCTCGGCCATCGCCTTGTGGCAGACGGCGCGAGCTCGGGCGACGGCGGCTTCGGCCTTCTCGGCACGGGCCCTTTGCTCGGCGGCATACCGAGCTGACCTGTCACGCGCGTCACGCAAACCACGAGCAGACGCCCGCTGGACGATCAACTCACGGCGCAGCTGCTCCAGTTCCTCGTCACGGCGCTCCATCGCCATCCTCCTGTCGCTTGGCGGCGCGTCGACTTGCGGCCAAGAGTCGATGGCACTCTTTGCAGCTACGCCTACCTCGCTTGTCCCGATGGGTGTTCTCTGGCGTGTACTCGTGCCCCCGCTTGCAGTGGGTCTTGCCAGCGTTACCCGCCACCATGGAAGTTCCACGTAAGACGTTCGTTCTTGGCGTTACTGGCTCGAGGTGATCGGGATTTACGCACCTCGGATTCCTGCAGAGATGATCCATGTACAGCTCCGCAGGCACAGGGCCCCGCGCGTACTCGTAGGAGAACCGATGCGCAGGGACGTGACGTTCGCCGGTCCAGAATCTGCCGTGGTTGGTCCCGCTTACGCCCGCTGTCCAGATCCAGCAGCCTTCCGTCTTCTCGACTCGCTTAAAGAACTCTTCGACCTGCCAGCCTGCGACGGTGTCCAGTACCAGATCGGCCCACTCAGTAGCCGACATCTCCCTCTGGGTCTGATTGAACCGCGTCACCAGCCGAGCGTGGAGTTCGGGTCGCAACGTCGCGATCTCATGCCGGTCCCCGATGGTGGTCACTGAAAGTCTCCCCTTGTTGGTTGGGTCATGGTCGCTTCGGCGTACCGCTGGCGGAGGTCAGTCACGGGCTTCTCCGATCTCATCGGACAGCAGCGGCTCGACGTGAGTGAGCGCGACGCAGGACGGCTCGCCATCCATCCACACGACTGCGGTGTGGCCGCCGAGCATCTGGGCGTCGGTGCGTGTACGGCTCTGCTTGCCGTCGCCTTCGCGGTAGCCGGTCCAGTAGCGGACCGGAGTGCCTACGGGAACGGTCTTGTTCCACTGCTCGACCGCGCCGGCCTGTGCCTGCCGCGCTCCCGCCACGGCCGGTTCGAGGACCTCAGGAGTCGTCACGGGCTTCTCCGATCTGGCGGGCGATGTAGGCGGCGCGGCTCATGCCAGCCCTGTAGTGGAACTCTTCGTCCTTCTCGCCAGCCGCGTCGATCTCGGCAGCGATCTCCTCGGCTACCTCTTGTCGCGCCTGTGCCCGGGCTTGGGCGGCGAGGACAGGAGTAGCAGCCTCCAGGGCGGCTCGGGCGAACGCCTCGCGGTCCCACTCGCGCAGGCTCGCGTACTCCCTGCCTATCGCCAGCGCGGCGGCTTGTACGGCTTCCTGAGAGATGTCAGGCATCGTCGCCTCCTGCGTAGGCGCGCAGCCGCTCCTCGAACCCGTCCTCGTCGTCCTCGAAGTCCCGGTAGTAGCCGTGATCGAGGGTCGCCTGCGAGTGGTCGCCGGCGACGCACTGCTGTATGGCCGTCACGACGTCGGAGGGCTCGGGCAGCACGTCGTCGCAGATCCACCAGATGCCGTGGATCTCGCCGTGCCCGTCCTCTGGGCTGGTGCCGTAGAACCAGCCCTTCTCTTCGTCCCAGGCGACGTTGCGTTCGTCGCCGTCCTCATCCGGCTCGGCGAGGGTGATGCAGCCGTCTCGCGGGTCGTTGGCGTCAGCGAACCAGTCCCCAACGGTGAGGCCGGCCGCGTCCAGGGCGATGACGACGGCCTTGAGGTAGGGCTCGTGCGCCTCGTGGTAGTTGATCTCAGACACGCGTGGTCCTCTCGTAGCGGCGGACAGGGATGCCAGCCTTCTCGGCGCGGCGGATGCAGTCGGCGGTCCCACGGGAGTTGTTGCGGATGAACGCCAGACACACATCGGCTCCGAGGTCCACCATCGCCTGGTTGCGGGTCCAGCCAGCCCAAGGGCAGTAGGTGGTGCCGTCCGGCCGGCGTTTGCGGTGAGGGGTTCGGCAGACCGGTCCGCATGGAGCTGCCCAGTCTGCGGGGTGGCGTTCTATGGTCATGCCCCAGTCGGAGGCGATCTGGTCGGCGAGGGCGTCAGCGCCGCGCGGGCAGTGGCCGTGGACCACGACGACGTTCTCGGAACCGTAAATGAAGGAGATGGGGGCGAGAGCGTCACGGATGGCTTGCTCGTCGTTCCAAGATCGACTACCCGTGATGAGGACGCGGTACGGCTTGGCCACAGGTCAGCCCTCCTCGGTCTGGGAGGCGGGCGAGCTGGCCAGGGAGTCGATGATGTCGGCGTCTCGGGCGGTGTCAAGCAGGACGGGATGCCCATCCATCGATGTGCCCAGGAAGGTGCCGACGGTGCCGCCGTCGGCTACGACCTGCTGTGCGGCCGACAGCCGATAGCCCTGCTCGTTCATCAGCCACGTCACCAACTCGTCGGAGGTGGCGAACACCGGCGACAGCGGAGAGCCCTCGCTGACGGTTTCCCAGAACTGCCAGCCCTGCCCTGCCGGCGGCTCGGTTCGTTCCCAGGCTTCGGCCTCAGCTCGCTGCCCAGGGTAGGCCTCGACGCTGCCGTACCCGCCGCATGTCGGGCAGATCGGGTCCACGCTCTCTCGTTTGCACCGGGCCTCGATCGCGATGTGCGCGTTGATGCTGTCGTGGCCGAATCCGCGCAGGGACCACTCGTTGACCTGCTCAGCGGATGGGATGACTGGCGGGTCGATCTTCTGCCAGCCCTCCTCCTTGGTCCAGCGGTGGGTGAAGTCCTTGAGCCGGCCTGCCTCCACGAGCGCGGTCACGTCATCGTCGTTGAGGTGGTGGCTCCACTGCCCGTTCCACAAGTCGGCCAGCCGGGTCGCCTCTAAGACGATTGCCACCCCGCCTTTCCCGTAGTAGTCCGGTGCGCGGCTGATGTTGCGCTCGGCGAACGCGCGCACCGCGGCGGAGTCCGGCGTGAGAGGCGTTGACCCGTTGGAGGCGGGGTCGAACGGCACGTACCCGTACCACAGGCTGTGCAGGTACTGTCCGCGCGGTGACCAGCCGCTCCCGTCGCAGTCGGAGCACTTCGTTTCCCGCAGGCGGTCGGGCATCAGGTAGCCCTCCCAGACGGTGCTGAGAGGCCAGTCGAAGTCGAGGGCGACGCGCTTCACTTCTCGGCTCATCGGGTCAGCTCTCCTCTCCCTGGGAGGAGTCCGCGCGGGCCTGCTGCCGTTCAGCGCAGCGGTGTTCAGGCAGAGACTCCAGCGTCCTCGGACGAACACGGGTACCGCAGTCAGCGCACAGCACGGTCCCGGTCGCCGCGAAGTCCGCTTCGGGGTCATAGCTCTCGTCGTTGAGGGAGGAGTCCGCGAGCTGGGCGCGGACATCATCCTTGTGGAGGGCGTGCCAGCGCTTGCGCTCGGCGTTGGAGTGCAGCATCGGTGACCTGGTGCCGCACGAGCAGAGGGCGACGCCGTCCCCGGTATTGGCGCCGTACAGGGTGTTGGTGCGGACGTACCGGCGGCTCTCAGTGCTCCATTGGAACGGCTTGCCCTCGGAGCGCAGCGTGTGGCCGGACAGTCGGGTGTTCTTCGGCATCTCCACCTCTTTCAAGATCGTCGGGTTGGTTGAGTGCCCTCCCCGCATCCCGAGTGCGGAGTCCCGGCAGGACCGGGGAGGAGGGCTGGAGTCAGCGGGCTGCCCGGTCGAGCGCCGCTTTGGCCTGAGCGATGAAGCGCACGGCCTCCGCCATCGCCTCGGCCTGCTCATCGCTCGGGCCGGGTCCGGTCCAGTCGGAGCGGAGCTCGTCCTGGGCGTCGCCGAGGAGCCGGTGAGCGTTACGGCGCATCTCGTCGAAGGTCGGCAGGGTCATGTCGGTTCTCCGTTTAGGGGGTTGGGGTGGCCCGGCAGGACCGGGGAAGAGGGCCGAGAGGTCAGCGGCGCTTGTGTTCTGGGCAGAAGTCGAAAGGCGAGCGAGAGCCCTCACCGCGCGGCGGCGGCACATCCCAGCCAGCGCCACGGGCTGCCTGGCGGGTCATCCTGTCGCTGCCCCGGTCGAAGTCGTTGTCCGCCTCGAAGGTGGCTTCGCAGGGCTGTCCGATCTTGTTGTCGCACTTGACTCTGTAGATCGGCTTCTGTGCCAGGAAGGTGCTCATCTCGGTTCTCCGTTCGGCTGGCCTGGGATTCGGGGGCGGGGATCTTCAGGGAGAGGGGGTTGGGCCCCTCGCGGGGCCCGGGAGGTGTCAGGCGAAGCCGTCCACGGCGACAGCCATGGCGAGCCTGGCCAGGGTCACGGTGAGCTGCTGCAGCCGGGTCACCGACTCGTCCGACAGCACCTGCAGCGGACGGCCGTTGCACACGGCTCGGAGCGTCTGCCGGGTGTCGGGGTCGGCGACGTACCAGGGCTCGGCCGCCGCGCGCAGGGCGACCACCTCGGCCAGCGTCGCCGTCCCGGAGCGGCCCTCGGCGAGGATCGCGCCGATGGCGTCGATCGCCTTGACGATGACGTCGATGTCGAGGCCGCAGGCTGGCATGTGGCCAGCGTTGATGCCGTCGACGATCCGGGCCGCGTCGGGGTCGTCGCCGAAGACGGCCAGGCTGTAGCCGGCGAACGGACCCTCAACGCGGCGGAAGGTCGTCACGGGGTGGTCGGTGTACAGGCCGAGGGTGAGGGTGTGCTGCCAGCCGGGCGAGGCGTACAGGCGGTCGAGCAGGTTGATTCGGTTGGAGCGGTGGGAGGTGGTCGGGGCGAGGGTGATGGTCATTGAGCCTCCTCGGTCGAAGGGTTTTGATCTGGCGCTGGGTCTGGTCGGTGTCTGGGGGCGGGGCCGGAAGTCTCCCCCGGGCCGGGGCTGCTAGCGGAGGCCGATCGCGAGGTAGTGCTTGGGCTGGTCGCCCACGCGCAGGGCCGCCGCGCGGTCCTCAGCGGTGAGCGCCTTCTGGTTGTTCTCGGGGATCAGGTCGGCGTCGACCGCGCCGGCGAGGCGGCGGAGGGCGGCGTCCTGGTCGGCGCGGGCCACGTCGGCGATCTCGGCGCGGATGGCGGCGAGGGAGACCCACTCGCAGTGGTTGCGGAGCTTGGCGTAGGCGGCGCGGATGCGGCCCTCCAGGTTGGCCGGCGCGGCGGGGACCGGGGCGGCGGGCTGGGTGCCCTTGGCGGCCCAGGAGGCGAACAGCTTGCGCTCGATGTCGGCTGCCGTGTCGCCGTAGCTGATGTCGATCATTTCTGCCTCCCTGGTCTCCCTTGCGATGACTCAAACCTATAGGCCAACATGTTGGCCAGTCAATAGGCCAACCTGTTGTGCTTCAAGATTCTTTTGGCTGGCCAACATGGTGGCCTTTCCAGTGGCCTACGACCTGTGCGAACATGGGGCCATGAGCAAGAGCGACTACACGCCCGCCGCGGACACCGCCTCACTCTTCGCCCGCTACAAGCGCGCCCGAGAGACGGAGAAGACGCTCCTGCCCGAGGTCAAGGAAGCTGCGGCCCAAGCCCTCAGGGAGGGCGCCACCGTCAGCCAGCTCGCCAAGCTGACCGGGCTGACCGACGAACTGTTCCGCCGCATCGCCCGCGCTGAGGGCGTAGAGCGGCTACGGCCCCCCACTGTGGGGCGAGAGGCCAAGCCCGCCGGCGAGTAGCCGTTCACCTCGACCGCCTGCGCAGGACGACCAGCAGGACCGCGAGCAGCAGCAGCACGTAGCCGAGCGCGGCCAGCAGCGCCCGCCACTGGCCCATCGCCAGCGCGATGTAGGCGCCCGAGTAGCTGGCCACGATGCAGACAGCCGCAGCGATCTTCAGGCGGCGGGTCACCCGGACTCCCCCGCCTGCTGGGCTGTGCGACGGCGGACGATGATCCCCGTGTCGGTGATGGCGCCGTCCTCGTCGTCGATCTCGGCCAGGTCCCACCATTCGTCGTACTCGCCCGAGGTGGCGAGGTAGCCCCATTCCAGCCTGCCGATGCCTTCCTTCTGGGTCCGCAGCCACGCTTCCGCTGCGGCTTTGGCGGGCGCTTCGTCGTTGAGGTAGCCGATCAGGTAGTCGGACACGTTGCCCGGCTCGTAGACGGCTTCCCACTCGGGCAGATCCATGGGCGTTTCGTCCCTTCTGTTGCGCGCTGGTGTTCGTTTTCTTGATCGCTTTGCGTACTACCGTTCCGATCGGAGGCCGCTGAGAGCCCGCAGGAACTCTCAGCGGAAGCCCGAGCCTTACCGGCGGACCGAAGAGCGCCCCGAAACGCTCTGTGGGGCCTCTGAGGCCCGTGTGGCGGCATCCCCGCCCGCGCCGTCCCCCGCCCCCAACGCCCCGCTGCCGGACTCGCCCGGTGCGAACATGAGGCGGGCCGCCTCCCACGGACTGCACTCCTCAGACAGGGCCGCCAGGTCGTCGAGCACGCCCCACTCCGGCGAGTTGCCGATCTCGTCCGCGGTCGGCTCCCAAGCCGTCACGTGCGGCGGCTCAGGCTCCTCCAGCTGGTCCAGGTCGGCGAGTTCGGCGAAGCAGTCGGCCTCGGGCGGCTCCTGCACTGCTGGGACGCCAGCCCACCAGCGGGACAGGCGGTCACGGGCAGCCTGGTAGACGAAGGCGTGGATCATGCGTCCACCTCCACAGGCTTCGTGTCAGCAAACAAGCGGGCCGGACGCTCGAACTCGTCTCGCGGGCACAGGGTGAGCTGTCCGGGAGGGTCCGGGATCGGCGTCGGCTCCCCCCGGGCCCGGGTCGTTCTCGTCGCGGAAGTAGATGCACGTGTACCGGTCCGACAGTCCGTACGGCTTGCGCTCCAGCCACTCGGCCGGCGTCTTGCCGAGCAACGCCACCAGGATCAGCTGGCAGCCCTTGTCCCACTCGTCCCGCCTGGTCGGAGCGTCGTGCACGCACCTGTGGCAGTTGTTCGCCATCCAGCACTCGCCCTCGGTGCCGTTCGAGAACGGCGACCCTTCACGGGCTCTCGTGTTGGCTTCCTCGAAGGTCGGCAGGCTCATCGCGCGAACACCTCGCCGCCGTTCGCCGCCGCGACCTCGCACGGCCACGAGTAGACGACGCCTTCCTCCCAGCAGACGGCGCACAGCCACATGTTCGGCTGGCCGTCGCCGTCCCACCTCGGGATGTGGAATCGGGCGGGCAGCTTGCGCCGCTCCTCCAGCGTCTCTGGGAGCTCGTCGTAGCAGGGCATGTCGGGCGCCTCGAGGAGGATCGCCCTGACGGGGCTGCTGTAGGCGCGGTAGTGGAGGACGGCGACTTCCTTCATGGCCTTAGCGACATGCGTCTCGGGCTCGCTGGCGGGCTCCACCAGGACGGGGTGGCCCTCGTCGAGGGAGTTGCGGACTGACCACTGCATGTCGCCGATGCAGGCTGTGGTCGGCTTGTAGCGGAGGTCCGGCCAGGAGAGACGGGCGATCGCGTTGACGGGTCGGCCGTGATCGTCGTTGCCGCAGAACGTCTGCGCCTTGTCAGCCATTGGGGGTCTCCTTCGCAGCGTGCTCGGACGCGGGCAGTGGCTCCCACACGTCCTCGACCGGCTCGATCAGGCCGGCCGCCTCCAGGTGGGTACGCAGCCAGCCCTCGACCTGGCCGGTCGTGTGCAGCCACACCTCCTCGCCGCGGTGGCGGATCGGGGAGCCGGGCAGGTTGCCGTCTTCGAGGTCGTCGAGCAGCGCCTGAGCGAGTAAGGCCGGGTTCGTGATCTTCGTGTCAGCCATTGGTGGGGGTCTCCTCGGGTGTCGGGGAAGCGGCGATCTCGCGGGCACGGACCTTGTCCGCCCAGTCAGCAGCCGCCAGGAACGCCATGCCGATACGGCGGGCCGTCGTCGGGTCGAACGGGATCAGGTCGTCGTCCCACAGCTGCTCGTGGCTGACGAACACCGCGGCGGGCGTCTCGTCCGGGTCGACGACCAGGAGCCGCCACTTCTCGGCTGGCTCCCACACCGGGCCCGGCATCCCGCGCTCGTCGTGGGGTGACATGCGGTCGGGCTTGGGCCGGACCCGGGTGTCAATGTCACCGAGCAGTGTGGCGACCTCATGGCGGATCTCGGCGAGGCGCGCGATCAGCGTGGGGTGCGCTGTGGTCTCGGCGGTCACCGGGTCTCCTTGTCTCGGGGGTGAACGGAGGATGCGGGCGTCATGCGATCTCCTCGAACAGGCGCTCCTGGCCAGGATCGACAGGGGGAGGCTTGGGGAGTCCGAGCGCTCGGGCCCGCTCCCCTGGGTCCGTGGTGCGCCACTGGGCCAGCCGGCAGTAGCCCGCGGACCGGTCGATGCTCACGCCGCGGCGGCCGAGGACGGAGGCGACGAGAGCCGTGGTGCCTGTCCCGCCGAACGGGTCGAGCACGACCGCCGGGCGGGTGGGCGCGGTCAGGTCGGGGCAGGCACAGGCGTAGCCGACGACCTCTGCAACCGTGGCGAACCGCGATCCTGCGCGACCATCGGCGCCGTGACCACCGAGCAGCGCATCCACAGCACGACCCTGGACACGGCCTGGCCGGTCAGCGATGCGGTCTCGGACGGCGACTGGACGACGCCCTTCGCCACACTCGGTGCAGATACCGGACGGCGACCAGCCGCGGATGATCCGCCGCGGGATTTCCAACGGGAATGCCGCGAAGTGGTCCGTCTGCAAGTGCTCGGGTACGAGGAGCGGCTGGAATGCGATCTCCCACACGCTGCCCGGCAAGGCGCCGAGCGGGTTCACCGTGTCGGCCATAGCCCGGCGGCGCTGTCCCGGAGGTGTCGCCCTGCGCGCACCGGGAGCACGTGAGTAGTCGCTCGCCGGTTCCCGAATCTCGTCCACCGCAGCGTAGTACTGAGGCCTCTTGGTCAGGTGAACGATGTCCTCGTGCGCGACCCGCACCCGGTCGGTCACGCTCTCTGGCATCGCTGACGGCTTGGACCAGATGATGACCGCCCGCACCAGCAGCCCGAGATCCAGGCAACCGATCCTGTACCTCTCTGGCAGCATCAGCCGGGACTTGCGTGGCGCCATCGCGGTGGACGAACGGCCGGGCGGCAGGCAGTGCGCCCGATCCTCGCGCCACGACTGCGCCGACGCGAGGCCTCCGTCGGCCCGGTCGGAGTACTTGTCGCCCAACACGACGAAGATCGAGCCCTCCGGCTTGAGGACCCGCATCCACTCGCGGGTGCACTCCCACAGCGACTCCAGGTACTCGCCCGGCGAGGACTCGTTGCCGATCTGTCCGTCGAGGCTTGCGTCGCCGTCGCGGTAGTCCCGCAGCGCCCAGTACGGCGGCGAGGTCACGATCAGGTCGACGCTCTCGTCCGGCAGTGGCAGGTTGCGGGCGTCACCGCGTAACACCATCGCGCGGCCGTTCACGGGGTCTCCTCAAGGTCGTCGAGATGAACGGGGGGTGCGCCGCGGTCCACAGGCGGGCGCACAGGGTGGGGACGGGCGGTCATCCGGACTCGCCCAGCCCGGCACGCAGCGAGTCGAGGGCGGCGCCGTAGCGGATCGCGTTATCGCCGCGGGGCAGGAACTTGCCGGTCTCCCAGTCGGAGATCGCGGTCTCCGTGACACCCACGAGCGCAGCGAGTTCACCGCGGGATGCCTGCGCCCGGTGGCGGAGCTTCGCCGCCTCACCCGTCCTGCACAGGTGCCGAACCTCGGTCACCCGCTGGAACCTGTCGACACCCGCAACAGGCGCGATGTCGGCGAGCCTCACCGCGAGCGCCCGAAGCTCGAGGACATCGAGTGCGCCCAGCACGTCGTGAGCCTCGGCCACGTCACGTTCGCGGACCGCACGGATCAGGCGGCTAGCGGGGCCCAGCATCTGCTCGGCCAGATCGTCCAGGCGGGCGGTCACGACGACGCGCCCTCTTCGAGCAGGCCGGCCGCGCGCAGCCGCGCCTCATGAGCCGGGGCGGGCAGCCGATGCCCCTGACCGTCTACGCACCCGGCGCCGACCACAGCGCGGCACGGCGGCCACGGGCACGGAACCCGAATCGCCTCGACCCGCAGCGGGTCACGGTCACCGCCACGCGCCGCGGTGTACGC
The DNA here is from genome assembly GCF_040610675.1 of Nonomuraea sp. NPDC003804. Taxonomy (NCBI): domain Bacteria; kingdom Bacillati; phylum Actinomycetota; class Actinomycetes; order Streptosporangiales; family Streptosporangiaceae; genus Nonomuraea; species Nonomuraea sp. NPDC003804. Next base: position 19,505 of record NZ_JBEXMT010000010.1, on the reverse strand, counting down.
CTCGTTCGGCTCCGCCCCCGAGGTGATCTGCTTGGGCAACGCAAAGCCACGAGCCATCTGCCTCAGCGAGGCATGGAAAGCTTCCCTGTAGGCGACCGGCTCGTCAGCCAACTCCGCGGGCGGGGCAGGCACAGGCGCCAAAGCGATGCGCCCCGCCCGTATCGCCTTCACCTCGGTCAGGAGCTCGGCGAGCGAGATGAACACCTTGTCGACGACCAGCTTGTTAGCGGCGTCTCTGGCGTCAGCAGCATCGACGTCTTTGAGGCCGGCGGCGTACCAGGCGTCGGGGGTGGCGTCTTCGAGCCGCTGCTGAGGCCAGAGCGCGCTGACGTACTGCACGAACTTGACGGCTTCGACGGGGGTCATGCGGGGATCTCTCCTCTCGGATGTGTCGCGTTCATGCGCATCTCGGCCTCTTGGGCCCGCTGCATGGCAGCGCTCAGGATCTGGGAGTTGCGGGATTCGGTGGGAGCCGCTCGCGGCCTGCCGTACATGGCGATGCGCAGCGAGTCTGCGGTGCAGGACCTGCCCTCGTCGGCGAGCTCGTTCAGACCCTTGGTGATGAGCTCATCGGAGCAATCAGCGTTCACCGCCTTGCGGACGATCCCGGCGACGGCATTGAAGTTCGATGGCTTGACCCGGTCGGTGTAGACCCTTGCCAGCCTGTTGACGCGCTGGCCCTGCGTTTCGTCGCTCCGGGCCGCAGGCTCGGCCGCCGAAGGCGGAACGGGGTGAGGGATTCCGGGGATAGGGGAATCCTGTGGCTTACCACCGTTACTACCCCCTTTCCCCTGTGAAGGGTCGGGCGAAGGGTTCCGGGAAGGGTTAGGCGAAGGGTTCTCGGGGAGTCTCGGGGACTCCTCGAAAGGGTTGCCGTCAGCTTCATCGAACTCTTCGATGAACTCCCCCATCACCTTCTTGACGTGCTGCGACTCCGATTTCTGGACCGGGATTCGGCGAAGCTCGGTGACGAGGGCAGCACGGATGCGGCGGGACTGGACAAGCCGCGCGGCCTCACGAGCCGCCTTCAGCAGGTTGGGCTGCTTCCAGATCCCGTCGAGCCGGATCAGGGAGCGGACGAACACTTCCTCGGCGTCTTCGTCGACCACCAGCAGAGGACCCGAAAGAGGGTTCCCGGAAGGGTTAGCCGAAGGGTTCCCGGAAGGGTCAAGAGCGAGCGCTTCCAGGTCCTCGCAGATCTGCTCCACAGTCAGGCCGCGAGCCTTCTTCGACCATCGCCGCTCACGCAGGGCGATCACTCCGCAGTAGGACAGGTCCGGCTGCGAGAGGAGGAACAGGTAGAGGCGCTGCTGAGTGGGCGACAGGGACAGGAAGTGGTCGTCCTGCCAGATCGCCGCAAAGATACGCGCCTCGTCTCGTGCCACGTGCCTTGCTCCATTGATGAGTAGTTCGATCAGGACCGGAGCGGGCCCTGTCTTCGACCGTTGTCCACTTCACTCCCCCGATTCGGAAAGCAACTTGTCACCAGTATATGCCAAGTAACTTTGCATTCGATATGGCAAACTGACTTGCATGACTTTGACGTGCGACGATGTGCGTATGGCGACGGGAACTCTGGTTGCGAAGATTCGAGCCCACAAGGCCGCTCAAGAGCGCCTTGACCTGGCCCGATACGAGCTGGACCAGGAGATCGCGCGCGCCGTGACGTCCGGCGAATGGCAGATCGTGGACGTGGCCGAGGTCACCGGATGGTCCCGCGAGACCATCCGGGCCATCGTGAAGCGCGTCAACGAGGACGCCAAGGGCGCTGGCTCCTGACCTCTTCACGACGCCTCCCCCTCTCTGCGTTGAGGAGGGGTGAGCCTGAGCAGCTCACCCCTCAGATGAGCTACTTCGGTGTCGGGAACTTCTCGTTATCGGCGTGCCGGATCGTCCGCAGGTCAGCGCCGTCCCGGAAGTAGTTCCACGCTTTGATCGTCAACGCGGTGACGTGCGACGCAGGGACGCGGCCAGGCTGAGCGTTCAGGACGCTGAGCCTGTTGCGCAGCGTCAAGATCGGGTGGCCGCCGGCCAGCATCGCGCCGTCAGAGAGCCGGTCGAAGAACTCGGTGCACTGGTCGGCGTTGAGGCGGGCGAACAGCCACCAGCACAGCCCGATCGTGGAGGCCGACAGTTGGCGGGCCTTGCGGTGGTGGTCGGCCGCCGCAGCCGCGTCGCGCAGGTCGGGGTTCTGGTCGAGGAACTCGAACGCCTCCAGCGCCGACGGCTGGTAGGTGGCGTTGGCGTACGTGCGGCGCTCCCACATCAACGCCCGCCTCACAACCGCAGCGAGCGTCTTGGGGGATGCCTCGCCGTGGAAGCTGAGCCGGTCGGCCATGGTGCGTTTCACGCCGTCGTCCACGGTGTCGCGCGCCGCGGCCGGCAGGTTGGACACCACCAACATCCACGCGCCCACGCCGGACTCGACGATTGCGTTGAGCCGGTGCTGCCCGTCCGCGAGGTCACCGTCGGCGGAGACGCGGATCGCGTCGCCGTTCTCCATGAACCGTCCCGCCTGTAGGTCGCGGGCCAGCTTGGCGACGACGTCCTTGCGCAGCGGCCGGTTGCCGTTGTTGCGGTACAGCCAGCGCTGCGCCATGTCAGGCGTGACGTACACCAGCTCGTAGGTGACCCCGTCCGGGGATGTGAACGAGCGCGGGTTGTGCTTGCCCGTCACGGCGCGGACCAGGTCGAGCGGCGCGCCAGCCGGGTCCTCGTCCGGCTGGATGAACGCTACGGTTGTTGCTGACATGAGGTGCTCCCTTGTGTCTTGTGGTTGAAGGGGCCGCCCATCCACCGGGCGGCCCTAAACGTGTTCACGACGTCTTCCCGGACCGCTGCAGCGCCGCGGCTGGCCGGTGACCCACATGCCAGGCGTCACAGAACCAGCACTTGTAGACGTTCAGAAGCTCGCGGCGCTGACCAGCACCGACCAGGCTCCGCAGGTGAGCGCGGGCTTGACGGCGGGACGGGTGGCGGTGCTTGTTGCCGCACATGCGGGCTGCGATCTCCGTCACGACGCCACCTTCCGCAGACGGCCCCGCACCGGTAGGCGCCGCTGACGCCTGTCCCAGCGCCGGATTTGCTCTCGCTCTGCCTTCGACATGCCGGCCTGGTAGCCGGAGTCGCCGCGGCGGATCGCGTCGAACCAGCACGGGATCAGCACCTTGCAGCCCGCACAGATGGCCTTCAGACGGTCGGACGGGCGGCCGGTCTCCTGGAAGAACAGATCCGGGTCGACGTCCTTGCACGCGGCACGCTGCCGCCAGTCGACAGTCACAACGCCGCCGCCTTCTTCGCCTGCCGCCGCATCTGAGCGACGTGACTCAAGCAGGGCTTGCACGCCGAGTTGTAGCCATCGCTGTTCTCGTTGTTGCGGCCGAACTCCTTGATCGGCCGCAGCTCCGCGCACAGACGGCAGCGCTTCTCCGTCAGCTCGACAGGCTCCTTGTTGGCCGCCCGCCGCAGAGCCCGCTGGTAGTTGCCGCGCTCGTGAGCAGTCTTGCCACCCCAAACGCCATGCTTCTCCCCGGTGGCGAGCGCCCAGTCGAGGCACTGCCGGCGAACACGGCACCCGGAGCACACCTGCTTGGCCGCCTCAGCTCCGACGATGTCGCTTTCGTCGGGGAAGAACATGTCGAACCCGATCTCGCGGCATGCGGCACGCCAGCGCCACTCAGTCATGGGTGTCCTCCGTCCGGGACTGTCCGGACTCGTCCGACAGCTGTCCGGCGAGCAGCGCCTTGGCCAACCACTCGTAGGCGACCGCGGCCACATGAGACACGGGTGCGCTGATCAGGCCCGCGGTGGTGTGGCAGCCCTGGGCGAGCGCCTGGGAGAGGGAGTCGTCCAGGGCGAGAGGGGCGGAGCGCAACCAGCCGGCGCGCTCCCCCAACCTCGTCGCCAGGTCGGCCAGCGCCTGGTCCCGGATGTGGTCCCGGTGAGCCTCGATGTGGTGGACCAGGCGCACGCCCAGCGGCGTCTCCTCGAACACGTCCACGTCTAGGTTGGGCAGGGTCACGCTGCGGCCTCCGTTCCCATCCGGTCCAGGAGCAGGCGCAGCGCGTGGGCGGCCTGCCCGGGGACCACGCCGTTGCCGAGAGCCTTCAGGCGGGCGTTGCGCAGTCCTGCGGAGGTCATCCCGTCAGGGGCAGGAACGTCGCAGACGTGGCCCTCAGGGAGGCCCATCATCCACTCGACGAATCCGGGGCTAAGGCGTCCTCGATCGTCAGCTGGCCTGGGAGCGGGACGTCCAAGGAGGTGCTCCCAGCGGGAGACGGCCGGCCCGTACTGTCTCCAGTCCAGAACACATCGCTCAACGTCGTCCCAGAGTGGTGCTGTGAGCCTGGCTTCCGTCCTGAGGTCGCGTTCCTGGCGCCCCTCGAGTCCATGACCGTTGGCGTCGGCAAGAGCCGCTGGACCGCCGAGGGAAGCATCAGATCTCCTGACGAGCCCCGCTGATTCGGGCCTCCATTCGTTCCATCCGTAGCCCTCGGCGTCGGCAGCATCGCAACCCGCGCCCGGAGTGTGTCGTTTCGCGGGCCGTCCGGCGGACCCGCACCCTTGGTCTCCGAGACGGTTGGCGTAGGAAGCAGCTCCACTACGTTCGGAAGAGCGTCCCCGTAGCCGCGCCCCTTCGAGTCCCGGGCCCGCGGAGTCGGCAGGCCAGGCGAGGCAGAACCATCGCTCGCGCTGATGGGGGCCTCCGATATCGGAAGCTCGGACACAGCACCAGACCGCATCGAACCCCAGGTCGGCAAGCGAAGCGAGGACGACGTCAAGTCCAGGTCTCCGACTAACGATGGCCCGCACGTTTTCCAGGACGACGAGGCGGGGTCGTAGCGCACGGATGGCGTCGGCGACGACGTACCAGAGGCCACTTCGGGTCCCTTCCTTGATCCCGGCGCCGCGGCCGGCGTAGCTGAGGTCCTGGCACGGGAACCCGGCGGTGAGCACGTCCACGGGCTCGACCTGGGTCCAGTCGATGGCGGTGATGTCGCCGTGGTTGGGGACGTCGGGCCAGTGGTGGCCGAGGATGCGAGCGGCGTACTGGTGCCTGTCGTCGGGGTCGTACTGGCAGTGCCACGCCATCGAGCCGCCAAGGACCTCCATGGCCGCCATGTCCAGGCCCCCGTAACCAGAGCAGAGGCTGCCGATGCGCGGCTTCAACGCTCCTCCTCGGGGAACACGTCGTGGACGTCGACGGGATTGAGAGCGGCGCGCGTCAGCAGGACCGCCGCGAGTCCGGTTGCAACGGCCACGGTCGCGGCGAGGAGGGAGGCCCCCGCCCCGGCCGCAAGGCCGAAGCGGGAACCGATCAGGCCGCCAGTGCCGATCACGAGGCACAGCGCGGTCGACAGGGCGACAGAGGACGCCCACAGCGGGTGCCTCACGACTGGCCGCCCGACTGCTCTGCCTGAGCGGCCTCAGCCGCGGCCTTGACGACCTCTGCCGGGTTCACGCCCGCACCGGCCAGCCACTCCCACAGCTGCGGCCCGAACGCCGGAGGGTTCATCGTGTCCTGCCACAGCTCCAGCGCTGCCTCATCGCCTCTACCGGGGATCTCGGCGAACGCGTGCAGGAGGTGCGCGACGCCGTAGGCGAGGATCGCCATGTTCGCCGACCGGTGGTAGGCGTCCCGGTCCTTGCGCGGGTCGAGGTGGTCCATCGCCAGCGTGTGGTGCAGCAGCGCGAGCGCGGCGTAGTGGGCGCCTATGCTCTTCGCGGTGGCGTCATGGACACTCGGGAAGGGGGCGATGTCGTGGAGGCTGCTCACTCGGCACCCCCCGACTGCTCTGCCTGAGCGGCCTCAGCGGAGGGAGGGCACCTGTGCGCGTCCCGACTGGCGATCACGCTGTCGAAGTCCTCGCCATCGTCGATGTACGTGAACACGCCGCAGGACTCACAGCACAGGCCCGGACACAGGCCGTCCATCTCCACGTGCACCCGCGAGCGCGGCGCGGCCTCGACGACGACCGCCCGGAAGTGCATGACGTTCTCGGTGTCCTCTTCGCCATCCTCGTCCCACCTCGTGAGCTCCACGCTCAGGACGTTGTCCTTGGCGGCCAGGGACACCGAACTCTCCAGGCTGTCCCACCATTCGCCGCTGCCGTCCGTGAGGGCGGAGGCGACCTTCTCGGGGGTGATCTCGCTCATCGGGGAGTCCTCTCGTACGGGTGGATCAGGGCGGGCCTGCGGCGGATCGGAGGCGTGAGCGGGGCCGGCATGCGGGACCATCCGGTGTAGGAGGAGGCGCGGCTGGGCTTCGGCTTGGGCGGTGCGGGCCTGCGGTGGCGGCCAGGACGGCGGGAACGGAACAGGCTCACGAGCCCTCGCCCACGTGCTGCGTGGCGGCCTGGCTGCACAACTCGCCAGCGGCGACCCATCCGCCGTCGATCTCGTGGACGAATCCATGCTTTTCCGTCCACGCCATCTCCTGGGTGCACGTAGGGCACACCCCGACCCTGTCGCTGACCTGGCTCGGGTCGACCGGCCACACCTGCTGCTCCACGACCGGGGCGGCGTGATCGCCCAGTTCGCGCATGTACCGGTCGCGGGTCGCCGTCAGCAGCTCGCGGATGGCGCGGGCGGCGGCGGCCTCCTTCTGGTAGTGCTTCTCCGCCTCCGCCATGCGGGCGATCTCCGTCTCGACATGGGCGATGGTGTCGCGCATGTAATTGGCGGAGCGGTCCGTCAAAGGCAGCAGGGAGGCTGTGATGCTGGGCTGGTCGAACACGCTGGTGTTGCTCATCGGAACTCCTGGGTCTGATGTGGTCTGGAATGGCCGCCGCCGGCCCCGACCCCCGATAGACGGGGCCAGCAGCGGAAGATCAGGGGTTAGCGGTAGGGCGTCTCTTCGGTGCCGTCCGGCCAGACGATGCGAGGGATGACCTCGATGGCCTTGCCGGCCTCGACGGTCACGCGCCACAGGTCTGGCGACTCCTCGCCGCGCACGAGGATGAAGCCCTCGAATGTGCGGCCCGCGCCGTGCTTGGAGACGATCTCCTGGACCTCATGCGCGAGCTTCCCTGCCCGCAGTTCGTCTCCTTCGGAGGGACGGATGGCGACCGCGTGCTTGCGGGTCAGGGTGCCCTCGTCGGTCTCGACGGTCTCCTCGACCATGCGCAGCCAGACCAGCCGCTCATACTCGCGCCGCTCCGGCGTGCGGACGAACGCGCTGCCCTGGAGCTCGCTCCACGGGATGGGCGGGGTGAAGGTGATCTCACCCTCAAGAGAGCTGTTGTAGCCCATGTCAGGCTCCTTCGGGGGTTAGGGGGTGTCGATGTCGGAGGGCGAGCCGTACCGGGCGGCGACGCAGTACGCGCACGCGCCGCAGAAGCCGCCGTCCTCGTAGATGCCGGGGCATTCGAGCTCGGTCACGACGCCTCCCACTGGGCGACGGTGCGCATCTGCGCGGCGGTACAGACCTCGCACATCCCGCACGGCCACAGGCCCGTCTTCCGCTGGCAGGGCGTCTCGTCCGGCTTGCACTCGTGTCCGACCGGGAGGGTCTTGTGGCACCAGTGGCAGTACCTGAGGTCGATCACCGGGACGATCAGGTCAGGGTTGGTGTCGGTGACTCCCCCGCACCTGATGCAGGCCGCGGTGTCGCCGTCGAAGTGGTGCAGCCGTACCGAGCGGCACGAGCCGCAGAACAGCAGGTCCTGCCAGGTCGCCTCATCCGCCGGCGGATGGTCGGCCAAACCTCCCTCAGGGGTCAGCCACACCTTCGCCGTGCCGAACTCGGTAACCACGTGGACCGGGATGAACTTCGGGTCGAGCTCCGGCCACTCGGAGATGACGTAGCCGAGCGTGTCCGCGTCCCTCGACGGGTCGCGCGACTCCATCACCTGGTAGTGGCAGCCGTCCGGCGAGGTGGCCGACCCGCACACGGTGACGAGGTTCTGCGGCTGGTCGATCCACGGCAGCCGTGCTCCGCCCGCCTTCCTCGCGCGGCGGTGCTGGAGGCTGTGAGGGCGGCCGATGATGGACTTGCCGCACGCAACACAGGCGTGACCGTCGCGGTCCTTCACCAGGTCGCGAACCTTTTGGGTGACAGTCACCGGCCACCACCGCCGTACACGGCTTTGGCGTTGTTATTGAGCGACTGCGCCAGGCTGTTCTGCTCGCGGAGCTTCCACGCGTAGCTAGTGGCGTTGGCCAGGTGCACCTCGGCGAAGTGCACCGCCTCCCACTCGGCGATGGCCTTCATGAACACCCACGCGTCACGCTCAGCCGCGGTGACCATGCCGAGACCCCGCCCGACCTTCGGGCACTCCTCGGACAGGAGCAGCCGGTTCTCGGCCTTCTTGTGAGCTACCTGGGCCTCAGCGAGCTTGATCCGAGCCTCCTTGGCAGCATCGTTAGCTACTTCCAGCTCGTTGGTGAGGTGCTCAAGCAGAGCTTCCGTCTGCGCCAGGGTGAGCGGAACGTCGGGATTCGTCAGGACGATGCCGCCGCTCTCGGCGCGGTGGAAGGCCTCGTTCACGCCTGCTCACCCGCCTTGATGGCCGGGCGGGTGAACCGCTCCATCACCTCGACGAGCTGGCCAGACTGGTAGGCGGCTGCGATAGCCTCCTCCGCCCCGTCCGCGACCTTGGTGATCGTGTACGGGTCGCCCTGGCCAACCTCGACACCAGGCACCTCGACGCCGTTGGCGTCCACCGGGTGGCCCTGCCGCTTGCACATGTCGAGGACAGCCTTCTCGTACGCCGGCCGGACGGCGGTCACCTGCTCGACCTCGCCCGGGTACGTCATGGCCACCCAGGCGGTGAACTTCTCCCGGTCGGTCACCCTGGCGGTGGTGCGACCTTTGGCCTGGCTCAGCGTCCCGGCGACGGTGCCATCAGGCAGGGCCGCGCTGGTGCGGTCACCGGGTAGTGCGGTCGCGCGGACTTCCGCGTCAGCGTTGGCCTTGGCCTGCTTCAGCCGCTCGGTCATGACCTTGAGCACGACCTCGGCCAGCGCCACATCGTTGGAGATCACGCCGCCTCCCCGTTCGGCTCGGTGGCCAACTGCTGGCTGAGTTGCTGGATTCGCTGGTTGACGAACTCGGCCTCAGCAGGGGTGATCTCGCCCGACTTGAGCAGCGGGTTAATGGCGCCCCAGACGAGGCGCAGGGCCTCGATGTTGGCCGCGTCCTCCGCCTCCGACAGCAGGCGCTTGGCCGCGTCGGACAGGTTGTCCAGGTCGGGAGACTCGCTGCCGGCCTTGACCTCGGTCATGTCGCGGACGTGCGCGGCGGCCGGGTCGCACTTGAGGGCGTCGAAGATGAGCCGTTCCAGGGTGAAGTCGTGCATCGGCTGCGGCTTGTCCACGCCCGGCTTGATGCCGGCGTGCACGGAGCGGGCGCCGACCACGATGGGCGGCTGCTCGCGCGACAGGCGCACCCAGACGGACGCGTCGTAGGCGAGGTTCTTGTGGCCCTCGACCTTGTAGTCCTTGCTGCCCTCGATCGGCTTACCGGACGCGTCCAGAGCGGCCACGTCCTTGCCGCGGGCGGTCATGACGACGATCCCGGGGAACGTCATCAGGATCGTCATCAGGCGCCGGTGGCGGGTGTTGGCGTCGTTCCAGTAGTTCATCGAGATGTTGATCTCGGCGTTCGGATCACGCTGGAGCCGCGCCTTGTTCGAGTTCGAGCCCTTGGCCCGGTTGGTGGCCCAGTCCTTGAGCAGGTCCCACTCCGCAGTCATCGAGTCGATGACCAGCACCACGGGCGGCTCCCCCGCCTCCTTGGCGCGGGCAGCCTCGGCGCGGATCTCCACGACCTGGCCGAGGATCGACGCCCACGTGCCGTCGTGCTCGACCACCAGATAGCGGGCTCCCGGGATGGCGCCGTACTCGTCGGCGGCTCCCTCCCCCAGGTCGATCCAGTACGTCTGGCCGACCCGCTCTGACGCGGACAGCTCGGCGCACGCCCAGCTCTTGCCCGCCTTCTCACCTCCCTCCAGCAGGATGAGAGGCCACGGCACCGCGCCCGTGGGCTTGCGGGTCCTGATCGCCATCAGTTGTCGTCTCCCTCGTCGTTGGGGGTGTCGTCGTAGTCCCGCTTGCTGCGGTCGAACTCGTCCTCGAAGTCGTCGCCGATCGGCGGTCCTCCGCGGTGGGATGGCCTGCGGTCCGCGTCCTCGGCTACGCGATCGGCCTGCTGGCCGGCGAACTCCGAAACGGACTTGCTGACAGGCCCCTGCTCCAGGACCTCGATCTGGCGAGAAGCAGCCGCGTGGACCGGGATCTTCACGCCGGTCGGGGTGACCCCGCGGCAGGACAGGCAGGAGCCGTGCTCGCACTCCTGCGGCTCTGAGATGAGCAGGACCGGGGGGAGCCATCCGTCCTCGTTGTCGGCGAGGCGGATCTTGTCGCCCATGTGGGCGCCACTGAACTCGGTCACGCCGCCGCTCCCGTCTGCTCGTCGCCGGCAGCGGGCTCGTCACCGGCACGGAAGGAGACCGCGGCCCACCGCTCCCCCGAGTAGTAGGTCTGCAGCTCGTGCTTCACGTAGGCGACCTCAGCGCCGCGACACAGGGCGCTCATGGCGGCCTTCCATACGGGCTTGTCCTGCTGGTGCTGGTCGTTGCCGACCCACTTCGGCGCCGTGTACCAGCCGGGGACGCAGCCCCAGCGGAGCTTGTCCTTGTCGCCGGGGACGACCGCGATGGCGGGCTCGTCACTGAGCAGCGGCGCGAAGGTGACGACAGCGCCGGACTCGTAGTGGACGCGGACCACACCACCGGCCGGCACCGCGATGATCGCGACCTCGGCGCCCTCGGGGAATGCGTCAACGATCAGCGGCGACGTGGCGAGCTCGGCGGTCATGACGCGACCAGCCCGTACTCCTCGGCCAGCTGCGCGGCGTGCGCCTGCTCCAGCAGCGCCTGCAACTCGATGCTGGCTTCCTTCACGCGCTCGTCGAACGCGTCGTTACAGGCCAGGTCGATAGCGACCATGCTGGGGACGTTGTGGCGGTAGGCGAGCAGGCCGGCCAGCAGGCCAGTCGTGAGCCTTCCGCCTCCCTCGGCCACTGCGTTGTCGGCGACGTAGGCGGCGAGCGTGCCCAGGAGGCGCCCGACAGGCGACTCATCCAGGGCCTCGTGAGGCGCCACAGGTGCGATGATGGTCATCGGTCCTACTCCTTTCGGTCTGGTTGGCTTGCTGAAGTGGGATCTCGGCCCTCGTCCGGTGGCTCGGATGGGGGCCGCTCGCGTCTAGGAGGCGGTCGCCTGCTCGGCGGCCTTGTCCTGGTCGGCGCGCTCGATGCACTGGATGCGCCATTCGGCGATCACCTTGATGCGGTAGTCCCGCTCGGCAGCGGTCACGATGCGCCGCCCTCGATCGCGAACAGGTGGCCGACCGTGTGCTGGTTGGCCCGCAGCCCGTCCTTGATGAGCGCCGCCTTCAGCAGCAGCTCGGGATCTCCCGGGCGGACGCGCGTGTTCTCGCGCCGCTTGTTGCCGTGCACGCCGCTGCCGTGCAGGTAGAAGTACTGCTTGCCCTTGAACGTCGGGTGCCGGTGCTCGGCGCCATCCCGGTACGTGCCGTCCTCGCGCTGGCTGCCCTTGCCGCGCTGGTCGATCAGGTAGCCGCGCGAGTACAGGTGCTCGAAGAACGTCCGCTCGGTCACCTCGGACAGGTACTTCTTGTGGAACGCCGTCAAGGTCAGCCCGTCACCAGCCTCGATCGCACGGAACTTGCCCTCGGCGACGTCGGCCCTCAGCTCGGCACGGTCCGCCCGGTCGGCTTCCTCGATGACCATGGCGGCCAGCTCGCGGTTCGACAGCTTCGGCGCGACCTGGCGGCCCGACTCGGCCTCACGGGCCTTGACCGCGAAGTACGCCTGCGCCGCTGCGATCTCCGGCTTGCGGACATCGCCGTTCATCGCGGTGATGTAGGCGCCGTGGCGGGTCAGCCGGTAGTTCGCGCCAACCTGCCTGGTCCGTCCGGAAGCTTCCCGGTGCCGGGAAGCTTCCGCGTCGGGGTCCATGCCCATCGTCTCGATGGAAACGCGGGCGCGCTCGATGGAGTCCTCGAACTTGTCCCACTTCCGGTAGCCCAGCAGAGGCATCAGTTCACGTGCCGACCAGTACTCGCCCTGCTCGTCCACGCGCTTGATCGCGTCGAACGGGGAGCCGCTCGGAAGGCTGATCTCGCTCATGCCGCACGCCCCGACTTCTTGGCCGCGCGGTTCTGGCGACGCGTCGCCACGCTCTTGGCGGCGAGCTCCTGCATGTAGGCCTTGCGGAGGTGCTCGGCCCGCCGCTGGCGCTCTTCGGCTGGCAGGGTTCCGTCCGGGTCCACCTGGCGCTCGAAACGAGCCAGGAAGGCGTCACGTCCGGGCTTGGTGCGCTCGGCCGGGTCCTGGGTGTTCGCCCATGACAGATGGGCTCCCATGCGCCCGCGCAGGGCGCGCTCGGCGGGGGTAAGGCTCATGCCGACTCCTCGCCGGTGTGGACCTCGAAGATGTCGTCGAAGCGCAGGCCGTCGATCTGAAGCAGGAGCGCGGCCAACTTCTTGCCCGGGGCCGAAACTCCCCTGACTGCTCGGCTCCACGTGGCCTCGTGAACGCCGATGCGCTCGGCCACTCCGCGCGACGTCGAGCACTCGAATCGCTGCTTGAGCAGCTCGTCTACGCCTTCGCGGATGCGGATGGCGGGGGCTTCCACTTGCCCTCCTCTCGTTTGCGTGTTGCTACTTAAGCACGCGCATGCAGCTTGCGCAATACCCGAGAGGAAAGATGGGTACAGTCAAGGGGCTGTAAGGGACTTAAGGGATAGTTGAGACGTGAATTAAGGTGCATTGACCAGGGGTGTTGTGTGTCACGCAAGCTGGACAGGGCTTGCGCAAGGCTCTATCGTCATGCGTATGGTCAAGACGCCCGACTGGCCAGCCGACCGATTCAAGGCGCTCATCGACCGCATCCTTGACGAGACTGGCCTCAACAAAGCACAGCTCGCAGGACTGGTAGGGATCAACCCATCCCAGATCAGTCGCTGGACCAACGGCTCAGCCCGCCCCCGCTTCGACACCATCAAGGACCTAGGGGAAGCTCTCCGCCTCCGGTACCCGAACTTGAGTGTCGCGCCAGACGAACTGATCGCCTCCGTCTATCCGGTTCAAGGTGACATGGCCGCGTCTCTGCCGCCCATGCAGGCGACCGCAGCGGGATCAGTTGGCGACTCGCCGGCCGAGACGCCACGCCCCCAGCTCGCAGTGATCCCGCCGAATCTGGCCGACCTCAAGAACCCCACCCCTCTGGAGGCCGCGATGATGGACTATCTCGCCTCGATGCAGGAAGAGTTGCGCCAGGAGTTGCGCCGTCTGCACGAGAAGGTGGACGCGCTGACAGCTGAACGCGAACAGGATGCCCGCGACCAGAAGGGCGCTTAACGGCCCAGGCCGAATCGTACATAGATGGACAATTCAGTAGCCCATTGTTACGGATTGACCACAACTGGCTAAAGGGCATAGACATCCCACCGACCCCAGGCGTCGCATAAGGGTCCCGACAGCTCAAACCGGCGAGGGACACCAGACCATCTGCACACCAGGGGAGGTGCGGGCGGCTTTGACGTCCCCCACGAACGACCACGACCCCCTCTTCGACAACCTCGTCCAGAAAGCGCTAGGCCTCACCAAACGGCGAAGCGCGCGAGAGCGCGCCATCGCGCAAGGCGTAGCCGACTTCCGTGTGTACCGCGACGAAGTCCTGATGCAGAAAAGCCTCGACGATCCAGGAGAGGACACCCCTCGCGAGATCACCGAGGCCTTGCGCGCGCCCAAGGGCGCCGACCAACTTGTAGCCATCTACCACGGCGGGATGTTGATCAAAGCGCGACTCCACCCGACCGGCAGACGCGACCCAGCGCGCGAAGCCGCAGTCTGGCGCTGCCTCCGCGACACCGCCGTCAAGATTCGGGAGGAGCGGCAGTGAGCGACGAGCCGTTAAGCAATATCCAGCCGTACCGACGTCAGCGGCTGGAACCCGAGATCGCCGCCATGTCAGTGGAGACGTCCGAGGATGAGAACCCGACGTTGGTCGTCAACATCGACGATCCCACTGCGAAGGGCGCGATCAAGAAGGTGATCATCCTCGTAGGTATCGCCGTGGGCGGCCTGGTCGAACGGGCCCGGCAGGCAAGCAAGGCCCATCGAACACTGCTCGCCATGGCGGGGACAGCAGCCGTCGCCACCATGGCGACCACGATCGTCAACGACATCCACCGCGATGAGGGCGGACCGGTGAAGCCGCCGGTGGTGGCTCAGGCGACGGTGACTCTTGCCCCGGGCCCGGCCATCACCGTCACGACGACCGCACGCCCTACCGCAGGCTCGACCTCGACCTGGACCCAACCGCCTGCCATCGCCCTTCCGACGACTCCCCCGCGGCCTGAGGTGACCAGGCGCGCAACGCCGCCACCACCGCGGCCGACGCCGAGGGAGCCGACCACCCCAACGAACCCTCCTCGCATGCAGGAGCCGCCGGCCGACAGTCCCGCCGCAGAAGCGCTGCCGACGCTCCCGCAGCCAAGCCCGCCAACGGACACGCTCCCCGCATCCGAGCCGCCCACGCAAGAGCCTGATACGCCCACCGCAAGCCCACCCCCGGTCCCCTCACCGCCCATCATCGCCGCCGCGAACTCCTGCGACGGCGTGATCGAGGTCGACCTCGACCCGCTCCTGAACGTCTGTCTCCTCAGCTAAAGCTGATCCCCTAGCGCCATCCGCTGGTGAGCCTGGATTGCCCGCTGCTCGGCATTCGCCGCGCCATAGCGGCGAGGCATCTCCAGGCTCGACCAGCCGAACAGACGCATGCCGTCCTGGTCGGATCCGCCGGCCGCGAACCAGGCGTCGGCAGCGAAGTGCCGGAGCTGGTGAGGGTGGATGCGATCGATACCGGCCAGGTCGCAGCGCCGCTCGATCATCTGATATATCCCCGACGGGGTGAGCGCCTTACCTCGCGCGCCGAGCCACATCTCCCTGGGAGGGTTTTTCGACCCGGCAAGCGGGTGCTTGCCTCGGGCGCGCATGTACCGGGTCAAGGCCTTGCCGGTCTTGGCGCCGAAGGGGACGGCCCTCCACTTGCGGCCCTTGCCGAGGATGGCGACGACGTCCTGTGTGAAGTCGATGCGGTCGGGCTCGATGCCCGCCATCTCAGCGACGCGAGGGGCGCCGGGCTCACAGAACAGCCGGATGATCGCCTCGTCACGGTAGCCGTCGTGGTCCTTGGTGTTGCAGGTGGCCAGGAGCTTGCGCACGTCGTCGATGGGCGGGATGGGGATCGGCTTGCTCTCGGGCTTGGGCTCCTTGAGCGTCCGCATGGGGGACTGCTCGAGGGTCTCCTCGTCGACCATCCAGTTGTAGAAGCGACGCAGGGAGCGGAACCGGTTGCCGGCCGTCGTGACGGAGTGGGTGTCCTTCACGTGGAGCAGGTAGTCGCCGATCTCGGTCTTGGTCAGCTCTTCGAGGTCGGCGCCGTCACAGAAGTCCTCGAGCTGCTCCACAGCTTCGAGGTAGCCCTGGATGGTGCGGTCACTCCGGTCGAGGAGGCGGAGCTCGCGGTAGAAGTCACGCCAGAGAAGAAGGTTGTTCTGGTTGGTGAGGCGGGGCTCTAACCGGATGGGCGAGGTGGCCACAGGAACTCCCAGGCGGGCCGAGGGGGCGAGGGCTTCTGAAGAATCAGATGCTTAGGGAGCGCCATGGTAGGCAGAAAAGAAGAACCCCCGCCAGCGTTTCCGCTGACGGGGGCCATAATGCGCGGCCGAGAGGACTCGAACCCCTAACCTTCTGATCCGTAGTCAGATGCTCTATCCATTGAGCTACGGCCGCTCGCTGCGTAAGCAAGCATAGCGGACCCGGAGCCATGCCTCGAACCAATTCGCCGCCTGGTCCGCTCCGATGACCCTGTGTACAACCTTCGGCGTATCCACAGCCCAGCCCCAGGTGCCATCGACACCCCTGCGACTGATGGTGAGATGGGGGGATGAGACGAGACCTCCTGGGCGCTGTAGCGACCTTCGCCGTGGGTCTCGTCCTGCTGGCGGCCGGTTCCTTCTACCCCCGGGCCGGCGTGCCCGTGTGGCTGCCGGTCGTCCCGTTGGCGCTCACCTGCTCGGGTGTCGCCGTACGGCGGAGCGCTCCGCTGGCGGCTCTCGCGCTCGGCGTGTCGGGGGTGGGTCTCGACATCGCCTTCGCCGGCCCTTCGCTGCCGACCATCATCATCTTCACCGACAACCTCTACGCCGCCGCCCTGTACGGCCCACCGAGGTTGAGCAGGTGGCTGCTCGGCGTCACGGGGGCCGGCGCGGTGATCATCGGTTGCGTGTTCGGTTTCGTCGAGCGGGACCTGTTGAAGGTCTCGGTTTTCGGTGTGCAGGCGGGGCTGGTGCTCGTGGTGCCGGTCACGACGGCGATGGTGCTGCGGCAGCACCGCGACCAGGCGGCGGCGGAGCGGGCCAGGGCCGAGCAGGTGGCGCATCTGGCCGAGCTCGACCGCAACGCCGTGATCGTCGCCGAGCGCACCAGGATGGCCAGGGAGCTGCACGACATCATCGCCAATCACTTCAGCGCGATCGCGATCCAGTCCACGGCCGTGCTGTCGCGCAAGGATCTCGACGCGGGAGCCGTCCAGCAGATCATGGCGTCGATCAGGGAGAACAGCGTGCAGGGCCTGGCCGAGATGCGCACCATGATCGGGTTGCTGCGCCAGGACGGCGAAGACACCGACGCGTCGACCAGGCCGCGGCTCCAGGACGTCGCCGACCTGGTGGAGCGGGCGCGGCAGGCGGGGGTCGACGCCGGCATGACGGTGGAGGGCACTCCGAGGGAGCTGCCGGTGTCGGTGGATCTCGCCGGGTACCGGATCGTGCAGGAGGCGCTGACGAACGCGATGAAACACGGCGACGACCGGGCGACGGTCACGATCACCTTCGCGCCCGATCACGTCAGCGTGGTGGTCGACAATCCGCTGGCCGGCGGCGGGTCGGCGCTGCCGGGGTCGGGCGCCGGGCTGGTCGGGATGCGGGAGCGGGCGGGGCTGGTGGGCGGCCGGTTCGAGGCCGGGCCGTACGACGACAAGCACTGGCGGGTGCGCGCGACGCTGCCGACGCAGGGGGAGCCGTGACGATCAGGATGCGCGCGACGCTGCCGACCCTGGGGTGCTGTGACGATCAAGGTGCGCGCGACATTGCTGACCCAGGAGGAATCGTGACGATCAAGGTGCCGGTGACGCTGCCGACCCTGGAGGAGCCGTGAGCCTTGGCGATCAGGATGCGGGCGGCGCTGCCGACGGAGGAGGAGCCGTGACGATCAGGGTGCTGGTCGCCGACGACCACGCGGCGGTCAGGGCGGGGATCGTGCTGATCCTCGGCGGCGCCGGCGACGTCGAGGTGGTGGGCGAGGCGGGCGACGGCGAGGAGGCCGTCGCCATGGCGCGCGAGAAGCGGCCGGACGTCGTGCTGATGGACGTCAGGATGCCGAAGAAGGACGGCATCACGGCCACCAGGGAGCTGGCGGGCGTGGCCGACGTGCTGATCCTGACGACGTTCGACGTCGACGAGTACGTCTTCGGCGCGCTGCGCGCCGGAGCGGCGGGGTTCCTGCTGAAGAACACCGACGCGGAGGCGCTGGTCGACGCGGTGCGCCTGGTGGCGAGGGGTGACGGGCTGATCTCTCCGGCGGTGACCCGCCGGTTGATCGCCGCCTTCGCCGAGCAGCCGGTACGGCGGGAGCCGCCCGGCGACCTGCTCACGCCACGGGAGCGTCAGGTGCTCGCCTGCGTGGCGAGGGGCCTGTCCAACGCGGAGATCGCCAAGGAGCTCGGCATGGCGGAGGCGACGACCAAGACGCACGTCAGCAGGGTCCTCGGCAAGCTGGGGCTGAGGAGCCGTGTCCAGGCCGCCATCTACTACTCCGAGGGGAGCTGACGGCGGCCCGGGGGTTACTGGGCGGCGGCGGGGACGTAGAGCAGGAGCGCTTCCGCGACGCAGACGGGGCGACGCTCGCCTTCCAGCTCGACCGACACCTTGATGGTGGCGAGCTGGCCGGCCGGGCTGTTCTTGATGTCGAGCAGTTCGCCGCTGGCCCGCACCCGCGATCCGACGGGCACGGGCTTGGGGAAGCGGACCTTGTTGAGGCCGAAGTTGACGGCCATCTCGATCTGGCCGACGGTCATCAGCTCGGTCAGGAAGGAGGGGAGCAGCGACAGCGTCAGGAATCCGTGGGCGATGGTCCCGCCGAAGGGGGTCTCCTTGGCCCGCTCGGGGTCGACGTGGATCCACTGGTGGTCGTCGGTGGCGTCGGCGAACAGGTTGACCTGCTCCTGAGTGACGGTGCGCCACTCGGTCGGGCCGATCGTCTCGCCGGCAGCCGCCTTCAACTCCTGCACGTTCGCAAAGCTCCGCATGGGTCGAACCCTAGTGCGCGGCCGCGAGGTTGACCATTCGGAACGCGTCCGGCTTGTCTCCCTTGGCGGCTCCCCAGTACTTGATCGTGCTGGGTGCCGAGGAGGTGCCGACGCCGCTCCAGTTGTCGGGGTTGTCCGGCAGGTCGAGGATGGTGCCGGCCTCCAGGTCGAGGACCGAGTGGTCGAGGAACGCGTACCTGTCGAGGATCGGGTACCGCGACAGGCCGGCGACGAACCCGTCGAACGTCCTGACGTCGGAGCCGTCCAGCCGCTGGCCGAGGCCGGCGCCGAGGCACCAGACGGGGCCGCAGCGCAGTTCCTTGGCGTTCGGCGCGGCTGTGACCTGGCGGGTCTCTCCCGTCTCCAGGTTGACCACCTTGGTCTGGTTCTTCCCGAGGTCGCGCTCGCCCACGTCGCTCGCCCAGGGCCAGCTGATCAGGTGCAGGCCGTCCGCGATCTTCTCGGGGTCGCCGCCGGTCCGGAGCAGGCGCCAGACCGTGCCATTCTGCTCGGACCAGTAGATGTGCTCGCCCTTGACCGCGATCGCCTCGATGTCCAGGTGCTCGCCGGTGAAGGTGGCGACCATGCGCGCCTCGCCGCCTGCCAGCGGGGCCGTCCAGATCTCGCGCACCTGCCCTGCCACCGCCCACCAGACGACGCTCTGCCCGTCGACGGCCGCGCTCTGCGGGAAGTACCGCTTCAGCCCCGGCGTGGCCGGCACGTCCGCGACCGTGCGGAACGTTCCGGTCTCGCTGTCGTAGGCCTCGATCCGGCCGGCCTTCTCGAACGACGACTCCGCGTTGAGCAGCACCTCGGTGGGGCTGATGCCGGTGATGGGGCGGTATCGCCAGCCTTCGGCGTTCTTCGCGGGCATCGTGAAGAACGCCTTCGGCCAGACGTCCTCGATCCCGCCGCCCGGCGCCGGCGCCGCGGTCCTGACGTCTCGCGGAGGTGCTTCGACGCTCGCCACGGCCTCGCCGGGGCTTCCCGAGACAGGTGACGCCACGCCGCCTTCGCCCCCGCTGGTGAAGACGCCTCTGGCGATCAGGGTCCCGGCCCCCGCGACGCCGATCACGGCCGCGACGGCCAGCGCCGCGCCCATCCA